>JBGOTY010000019.1:0-19605 GCA_041476745.1 Verrucomicrobiia bacterium
CCACGAAGGCTACATTACGGTCGGCTTGTTCGACGACGGAACGCCGGGCGAATTGTTCATCACCATGGCGAAGGAAGGTTCGACCATCGGCGGATTGATGGACACGATTGGCACGCTCGTCAGCCTCTCGCTGCAGTACGGTGTGCCGCTGGAGACACTCGTCAAGAAGTTCGCGCACCAGCGCTTCGAGCCGAGCGGGTTCACCAAGAACGCCGATATCCCGATCGCCAAATCGATCAGCGATTATCTGTTCCGCTGGCTGGGCTGCCAGTTCATCGCGGGCTACCGTGAAGCCAATTCGCCGAGCGCCGGGCAGTCCGAGCTGCCACTCCGGGAAGTCGCCGAGCAGGAAAAAAAGGTGGTCAACAAACCCGTCGATGACCTCGAGCAGACGGAAGAACCGCCGGCGCGTCCGACCGCCCATCGCGGCAGCCTCAGCGCCGTGCAGCAGTTGAGCCGGACCGTCCAGCACTTCATGCAGGACGCGCCCGCGTGCGACACCTGCGGTGCGATCACCGTGCGCAACGGCGCCTGCTACAAATGTTTCAATTGCGGCAATTCCATGGGCTGCTCCTGAGCCACGGATTGCCACATATAGAGCAGGAAGCCCCGAGGCAAACTCGGGGCTTTTTGTTTCCGTCACGAGGCTTGACGTTAGGTCATCTGGGCGCTTAAATAGGTGCCCCTTACACGCAGACGATTCAGGAGACACATTTTATGGCAACAGTAGCAGCACCCAAAGCAGGCGTGACGCACGCGCGTCCGAAGTCGAAGGACGATAAAAGCGGCAAGAAAGAGCAGAAGGTGGTGTATCCGAGCGATTTCGGCTCGCACACCACCATGGCGAATGAGGAATTGACCGGCAAGATCGCCGCCGCCAAACAGGACGCGACCGATCCGTGGGTGATCCTGGCGGACGAACGCGGGGCCTACGCCACTCACAAGTCACAGCTCGATTCCGGTATGACAGACCCGAGCCGTTGCCCCGATCAACCCATCCGCGATAAATTGGTCAAAGAACTCACCGCCGCCTAAGACGACGAATCAGGCTTTCCGAGCGTCAGGGCTTTGCGGCTCTGGCGCTCTTGCCTTTTTCAGCGGGATGCTATTTCCTAGAGGCGTTATGTCGAACGAGAATGTGAACGCTCCAGCACCAGAACCCAAGGATTTCATCCGCGACATTGTCCGGGAGGACGTAACCACGGGGAAGTACCCGAAAATCGTCACGCGCTTTCCACCCGAGCCGAACGGCTACCTCCACATCGGCCACGCAAAATCGATCTGCTTGAACTTCGGTATCGCGCGCGAGTTCGGCGGCCAGTGCAACCTGCGCATGGACGACACCAACCCCGCGAAGGAAGAAGTCGAGTATGTGGATTCCATTATCCAGGACGTCCAGTGGCTGATCGGCGGCTGGGCGGATGACGAGCTGGGATTCAAGCCGGCGGGCAAGACGCCCGAGCCGCAAGCGGTCAACGGCAAACCGGATTTCTATCTCGGCGCGGTGAACCCGAAGTCGGCCCCGAAAGGGGAGAAGCTGGAGACGTTTTACGCGTCGGACTATTTCGACCAGTTGTATGTGTGGGCAATTGAGCTGATCCGGAAGGGCAAGGCGTACGTGTGCGATCTCTCGCCCGAGGACACGGACCGCTATCGTGGCGCGCCGGACAAACCGGGCACGGACAGCCCGTTCCGCAACCGCAGCATCGAAGAGAGCCTCGATTTGTTTGTGCGGATGAAACAGGGCGAATTCCCCGACGGCAAACGCACGTTGCGCGCGAAAATCGACATGGCCTCGCCGAACGTCTGGTTGCGCGACCCGTTGCTGTACCGCATCCGCCATTCCCCGCACCACCACACGGGCGACAAGTGGTGCATCTATCCGATGTACGATTTCGCCCATTGTCTGAGCGACTACATCGAAGGCATCACCCACAGCATCTGCACGCTGGAGTTCGAGGTGCACCGACCGCTGTACGACTGGATTCTCGAAAACCTCGACCTGCCGCGTCCGTTGCCGCACCAGTACGAATTCGCCAAGCTGATCCCCAGCTACACCATCGTTTCGAAGCGCAAACTGATCCAGCTCGTGAACGAGAAGGTGGTCACTGGCTGGGATGACCCGCGCATGCCGACAATCAGCGGCATTCGTCGGCGCGGTGTGCCTGCCGAGGCGGTGCGACATTTCGCCATCGGGGTCGGCGTCACGAAATTCATCAGCCTCACGGACATGGCCGTGTTTGAACACGCCATTCGCGAGGACCTGAACAAGCGCGCCCTGCGCCGGCTCGCCGTGTTGCGCCCGCTGAAGGTCGTGATCACCAATTTGCCCGAGAACCACAGCGAAGAACTCGATGCCGTCAACAACCCCGAAGACCCGTCCACCGGCACGCGCAAGATCCCCTTTGGCAACACGCTCTACATTGAGCAGGACGACTTCATGGAAACCCCGCCGCCGAAGTTCTTCCGGTTAAAGCCCGGCGGCGAGGTCCGATTAAAGTACGCCTACATCATCAAGTGCGACGAAGTGGTGAAAGACGCCTCCGGCAAGGTGGTGGAACTCCGCTGCACCGCCGACCTCGACAGCAAATCCGGCGGCCCGACATCCTCACGCAAAATCAAAGGCACCATCCACTGGGTCAGCGCCCAACACGCCATCGACGTAGAAGCCCGCCTCTACGACCGCCTCTTCACCGTTCCCGAGCCCGATTCCGAAGGCGACTTCAAAGCCAACCTCAACCCGCACAGCCTCGAAGTCGTCACCGCTAAGTGCGAGCCCTCGCTGGTGGACGCCAGCCCCGACCTGCGCTACCAATTCGAGCGCCTCGGCTACTTCACCCTCGACCCCGATTCCGACATCGAGCCTCCAACCCCCAGCCAGCGCAAGCTGGTGCTCAACCGCACCATCACTCTGAAGGACGCTTGGGCGAAGATTGAGAAGAAGCAGTGAGGAGAATGTCATCCTGAACTAGGATCACTGCCTAATGCTCTTGAATCACAGATCGCTTCAAGGTGCGGTGAAAGACGTAGGCGTTGCCGAGCGTGAAACGATCGGCGATTTCTTGGAGCAGAGGGTTTCAGAGGAAGCGAAGTTTCTTGAACGTTTCGTTACCCGTGTTCAGGACCGCATAATGAGTCGTCAAAGTCATGGTGTTCAGTGGCAGGCTATCTCCCTACGGGAACACGGCCCGGGAGCTCCTGAAAAACAGTTCGGGGCGGATGTGATAGGCGTTTTTCAGGCAAGTGTGCCCAACTACCGAGTTGGCAAGGGGTTTTTAGCGCAGGGGAAGATGTTGGAATACGATACTTCCTTCGACAAGGAGGAATTCGAAAGGTTACAGGAACAGTGCCGTCGAATGTTGGATATTTCGTCTCACTCGTACGTCTTCGTCTGTGGCAAGCACGGCATCCGGGTCGTGCCGGCGCTGTCTATTGTATCGACAAGAGAGAGGAACCCTTGGGAACTCCACGGTCGGAGTGTTAAGGGGTTTTATACCGAACACTTCAGGTCCTTTATTGGGGATGCCGCAATTTCTGTGTCCGACGCAACTGCCATCCAGCAACTCAAAGACCTCAAGCAGCGAAACAACGGAAGATTTCTTCTGGCGATTACAGCCCGCAGAAACGAACCTGACGAGCCAGCGCTTTTAACTCAGCAAATCAAGTACGGTCACGCCCAACTCCCGCAGGTTCAACAAGCGCACAGGACACCCCCTCGACCCGTTCATCGAAAATTACTGCACTAATAAGATTTACCTAGCGGCGCTTCAGTGCTGTGATCTTGCTCACGATTTGTTCGACAGTCTTGCTGCAGCGAGCATTCTCCCGAGCTTTCTTCATGATGGCAGAGATGACAACCGGGTTCTTAAGTGCATGAGCGCGCTTACGAATCGCAAACGCCGTTTGGAACTCAGACAACCACGCATTGAACTCCGCCGCACCGATTTCCTTGCATAGTGTCTCTTCAAGGTTCGAGGAGAAACACGCGCACTCATCTGCAACGAAATTCGGCCAGTCCTCAACGGTGCGGTTCATTAAGCGTAGCAGCCTATGATTATCTTCGGGTCTGGCGTCCTTGTTGCCGTGGTCGCCATCCCAAAGAACATAGGTCGGGACGCCCAATCTCCGAAAGATCGCTGCCGGCTTGTCTAAGGCCGTACACTCTTCGCAGGGCAGTACTTCGTCAATCACCGAGCGGAAGTTCCTCACATGGACGGACTCAATTATCATGGCGTACTCCTTTGCCAGTTTGTATGTACTAAACGGAACGATTCCGCCTCAAAATGTGACCGGCGTCAAGATCAGGCTTCCAGAATCTCACAAATGGCGGAAATGGTGTTTCAATTGCGGGTGGTGGCGGGAATGCCGAAATGTTTTGCGATGACGGCGTTGGGATAGAGAATGCCGTTGGTTTGGTGCCGCCGCTTTGCCAGTTGACAACCGATCGAGTCGCGGCTATATAGAGTCGATATGAAGACGCTCTCGGTGACGGATGCACGGCAAAATCTTACCCGGTGGTTGCAGGCAGCGATAGCTGGAGAGGATGTGGGCATTCTTTGCGGCAATCAGGTCATCGCTTTGCGGCCGGTGCAGGTTTATTCCGAGGATTATGCGCTGCAGGAGTATGGCGTAACCAAGAAGGAACTAACCCGTGCCGCCAAGCGCATGGACGCTGAATTGGCTGCGGACAAGAAGCGCGGGCGCCTGCGCCGTTACAGCGGTGACCTCGAACGGGATCTGCCCGACGCGTGAGCTGCGACGTTTTCCTCAGTGATCGCTTCCGACAGATCGTGCGGGCGTATCCAAAGCCCCTGCGCGCAGAAATCGGCAATGCCATCGATCGGCTGCAAGAATCCATCGGCCACCCTCATCAACATGCCGGGTTGGGCATCCGCAAGCTTGTGAAACACTATTTTGAAATGCGCGTCGGCTTGGAACTGCGCTTGGTATTCAAGGTCGAACGGAATGCGATTACTTTCACCTTCGCCGGCACGCACGATGAAATACGCAAGTTTCTGAAGCGCGCGTAGGGAGTGTCTTCCCGCCAATCTATGTTTCTAGGATATCGCAAATGGCTGCGATGGTATTCCAATTGCGCGTGGTGGCGGGGATGGCGAAATGTTTTTCGACGACGGAGTTGGGATAGAGGATGCCGTTGGTTTGGCGACGCCAGAGGCTGAGGGCGAAGCGGCCGGTGATGGCGATGAGTTTGACCTCCCACTTGGTGCCGGCGGGTTTTTCGAGGGGCAGGGGAGGGAGCGTTCGGGGCACCTTTGCCATAACGGTCACGTAATGACGGAGATCCTTGGTTTCGGCGGGCGCATCTCGAAACGGAGTGCTGTGCATCAGGGCGATCACATCGCGCGCGGGACAGATCACCAACTCGGGCTTGAACGGCAAGCGGCGTAGGATTTCTGCACGCAGGGTCGCCTGACTGACATTGTTGCGGACAACAAATGTTCCCGCCGCGCCAATATTGACCACGCCGAAGTCCGCCAACTGTTTGGCCAGAATGCTGGGTTGAAACCGCTGATGACTGCCGACGTTGACCGCCCTGAAAAATACAACTGACGCCATCGATTTAGAATGAAGTAGCGGACGGCCGTCCTCAAGAAAGTTTTTTGGTCGGCTGCTAGCTGCGGCCGGCGTCTGCGACTGCTTTCCGCACGCGTTGCTCGTCGGCGCCGACGACAATGTCCACTTCGCCGCCTTGCTTGTCGTAGATGATGATGCGCGGGATGGCGGTCGCTTTGTATTCCTTCGCAAGGTCGGGATGCTTGTCTACGTTCACCTTTTGCACCACGACGCTGGAATTATCTTCGGCGATCTTTTCCAGGATGGGTCCCATCTTCCGGCACGGGCCGCACCAATCAGCATAGAAATCGACAATCGTGATTTTGCCATGCTCGGGTTGGATGGATCCCCGCGCTTGAGGACGGGAATCGGACACGGAAACTGGCGCGGGCTTGGGACGGGGTGGGGGCGCGTCAGTGTTTGTGCTTTTGGCGGTAAGGTCGGTCACCTCAACCGCGGCGACATGCCGTGGCGCGCCATCCGCGACACCAACAGAAAGGACGCCATCTTCCAGGCCCAGCAGTTTTCCGTTTATGATCGTATGATCCCGCAGGGTGACCGCAGCCACCCGAGAATCGAAATCGATTCGCTTGACCTCCTGAAGTTTCACGTGGGTCACGCTGCCGTCTTTGTCGGCAAACTCGAATCGCTGGTTGAAGAGAGCCAGGATGCGGCCTTCGGATTTCGCGCCGTTCTGGAACTCGATTACGTCCGCACGGGCACCAAGTCCAACGGTGAGGGCGATCGCGGCACAAACTGGCGATATCCATTTCATGGCGGGGGTGCTTGGGAGCAGGTTTCCGGCCCGATTTCCACCCGTTTCCAGCTTGCGCCAGCGCCCTCTTTTGGCTTACGAATACCAACCTTATGCGTGCTAAACTCCTGCTGGCGATGTCTCTAATCACCCTCACTGCCTCGGCCTTCTCGGAACCGCTGATCTCGCCGGAAGTTCATCCGGACCGCAGCGTGACCTTCCGCTTGAAGGCGCCCAATGCGAAGGAAGTCGTGTTGCGATACGATCTGGGAACCAATGCCCTGCAAAGGGATGAACAGGGCATCTGGTCGGTCACGACCGAGCCGCTCGACCCCGACGTCTACTCGTATTCATTTCTCGTGGACGGCCTCCGCATCAACGATCCCGCCAATTCGTTTCTCAAATACAGTTTGATCGACACCGAGAGCCAGGTTCGCGTACACGGCCCGGCGACGCTGCCGTGGGAAATCAACGATGTGCCCCACGGCGTCATTCATCGTCATCACTACCGCTCCACAATTTGCGACGACGAGCGTGATTTATTGGTTTACACCCCGCCCGGTTACAATCCCGCCGCCCGCAAGGCCTATCCGGTGCTCTATCTCCTGCACGGCTTCAGCGATGCCGAAGACGCCTGGATCGATGTCGGCCGCGCGAACGTGATCCTCGACAATCTCATTGCGCGCAAACAGGCCAAGTCGATGTTGATCGTGATGCCGCTGGGCTATGGCAATTTGCACATGCTGGACGGCGGCTGGCAGGCGAAACCTAAGGGTTCCGAATGGTGGAAAATTCGCAATGACAGCTTCACGAAATTCCACGACTCGCTGTTCACCGAAATCATCCCGGACGTAGAGAAAAACTACCGCGTCTCGACCGATCGCACAGCGCGCGCCATTGCCGGTCTGTCGATGGGCGGCGAACAATCGCTATTGTTCGGGCTCAACGGGCTCGATCGTTTCACTTGGATCGGTGCGTTCAGTTCGGGTGGTCTCAAAAAGATCGACTTCGACCAAAAGTTTCCGAATGTGAATGAGAAGACCAACCGCCAGCTTCGCCTGCTCTGGATGTCCTGCGGCAAAGAGGACGAGCTTTTCGAAAGCAACCAGAAGTTCGAACAGTGGCTAAAGGCAAAAGGCATCGTCCACACGTGGTTGGAGCAGCCGGGCAAACATAACTTCCTGATGTGGCGACGCGCCCTCATCGAATTCGCGCCGCTGTTGTTTCAGGAAAAGCGGTAGCCTCTATGGCGTGAGCCGCGCGCGGTAGAATCGCTGCGGAACCGAGGCCGCGCCAGGATCCGTGATCTGAATGATGCCGTCATTGCCAGCGAGGTTGTTCGTCACCACACTCCATACCCCGCCTGCCAGGTCGGTGCAACTCTCGACGTCGTACGCCTTCCCAAGAACACTGGTGAAGCTCACGAGGTAGTCGGTGCCGCTGGGCTGGATTGTCGTGACGTGGAAGAGGGACACGGGATTGGTCGGGTCGGTGCCGGTGAGATACTCCTTCAGATTGTTCATGCCGTCGCCGTCGGGATCGCAAGTGGCGCACGACGCAGAGTTCGTGTGTGCGCCTGTCGGGTCAAAGTCTGAGAAAAACTGGGCGCGCCACGTATCGAGGATGCCATCGCCAACAGAATCGCCCGAGAGCGCTTGCACGGAGTAGGCGAGGCTGCTGTCATTGAAGGTGAACCGATAGGTCCCATTGAGGGCGGCGTTGATGAGAATGTTCGTGTGTGAGTTAGCCTTCCCAGTGCCGGCGAGCGGGATGGTAAATTGCGACTGCGATCCAATGTTCTCGCCCCAGTTGGATGTCCAGGCGCCGTTGGCGGTGAACTTGAACTGGATGTTCGTGACGCTGCTGAAATTGACGTCGGACTGCCAGGTATCATTGGCGACGAGCGACATGTTGTTCAGGGTCTGGTTCCAACCGTTGAATGTGCCCGCGAGGGTCATCGAGGCATACGGGCTGGCCAGCACCGGTACGACGCTATACGCCAGCGTCTGGTCGTTGAACGTGAACCGGTAGTTTCCGTTGAACGTGCCGCTCACCAAAATGTTCGTGGACGAATTCAGGATGGCCGTGCTGGAAAGGGGCAATGTCAGGGATTGAGTCGTGCCGCCCCAGTTGGTTCCCCAACTGTCGTTGGCGGCGAACTTGAATTGGAAGTTCGTGAGACCGCTGAAGCTCGCGTCGTATTGCCACGTGCGGGCGCCGACAAGCTGCATGTTGTTGAGCGTCTGGTTCCAGCCATTGAACGTGCCGGCGACGGTCATGGAGGCATAGGGATCGCTCGTGTTCCAGACGACGTGGACTGTTTGCGCGCCGGCGGTGTCGGTGATCTTGACCTCCAGTTTGCCATCCGGCGTCATCAACCACCCGGGAGCCGGCGAATTGGTGTTGGCCAACTGGTTGAGCGGCGAGCCGTTGAGACTTACCGCCGACACGGTCGACGGGTTATAGACGAAAATGTTGTAGTTGGTGCGTCCCGGATTGTAGCTGCCCTGGCGTGCGCCAATGGTGAAGTCCCAGTTGCTCGCCGTGCGCGAGCTGGTGAACGTGGTCGACGCGAAGACGCCGTTCGTGAAATCCCACCCTTCGCCCGCATCCTCGTAAAGCGTGAAGGAAGAACTGGTTTCCGGCCAGCAATTAAGATTGAGGTATCCCGGCGTGAACTGGTTCGCGTACTGCATCGACGGCCCCATGGGGATGATCGCATCGGCGCGCACGAACAAGGGCAGGGTGCCGAGCGGCGCGTTGACCGAGACCGTGCTCCCGCCACCGTATTTCGTGTTCGTGGGCCAGTAGTACCAGTTGGACGGCCATGGGAGATAAACGGTGCGGGTCGTGGCACCCTGGGTGTAGATGGGCGCGGCCAGCAGGTAATCGCCGCAGAGGAAATCGAACTCATTGAGCGAATAGGTGTTCGCATCGCCATAATAATTGAACACCGTCGGCGTATTCATCGGCGTGCCGCTGACGGCGGCGTTGCGCATCAGCGTGTAGAGATAGGGCATTAGTTGGTAGCGGAACTGGATGTTATTGCGCATCAGGCTGCAGTAATCGAAACCGGCGTTTGCGGGCGAGAACCGCCACGGCTCGCGCCCCTGGTTGCCATCGGCCCAGACGTTATCGCCCTTTTGGGAATGGTTGCGGAAGAACGGCAACAACGCGCCCCACTCATGCCAGCGGGTCAGCAATTCGCCCGAAACGGTCCCCGAGAACCCGCCGAGATCGTGGCCATAGGTGGCCTGGCCGGAAATCATCGTGTTGATCCCCAGTCGAATACAGGCCTGGGCGTAGTACCAATTGGCCACCGTATCACCACTCCAGCCGGCTGCGTACTGCTGGACTCCCGGAAACCCGGAGCGCGACAGCACGAAGGGCCTGCGGTTGGGATATTGGGTGTGGAGAATGTCATAGCTCGAGGAGGCTTGCCGCAGGCTGAAATAGTTTCTCTCGTTCGACCATTGACGCCGCGTGTCGGTGTTCGACGTTCCATAGCGACCATCCAGCCACAAGAGTCCATTGATGGGAATCTGTTGGCCGTCTTCCGGCTCGGCCAGGTCGTTCCAAATGCCCCCAAACGGGAAGGAGTTCATCCAGTTCATGACCTTGGTCTTCCAGCGGTTCCGCATGGCCGTGCTCGTGTAATCGAACCACGAGACATTCCCGACGAAGATGCCGGCGGTAAACTCGGCGGAGCTATTGTCCTTGATAAAATCGAGGTTGGTGTAGGTACCGGTGTACAAGGGATCGGCGGGCTCCAGCCACGGCTCGATCAGCGGAATGAGTTTGACCCCGAAATTCGCGCAATTCGTCGCCATGCCGAATGGGTCCGGGTAGTAGGTCGTATTGACTGTCAACTGCTTCAGCGGACCAATCGTGTTATGGCTCGTGTCCGTGCTGTAATTCATGTAATCGATATCGAGGTAAACTGCCTCCAAGGGGATGTTGCTGTCAGTCGCGGTATGAGCGATATACTGCACCCAGCCCTGATCCCAGTACGAGAAACGCCCAAGATGGTAGCCCATCGCCCATTTCGGCAGCATTGTCGGTCGCCCGGTCACCTCGGAGTAACGGTCGATCACGGACTTCATCGTGTGGTCGGTATTGCCGCCGAGGAAAAAGTAATCCATCTGCCCGTCGCCGGCCTCAAATGAGTACTGGGAAGACGATTGTGTCCCCATGCGGAAAGTCGGACGGCAGGGATTGTTGAAGAAGATGCCGTAAACGAATGCGGGTATCGCGCCATTCGCGGGTTGCACGCCGTAGAAAAAGGGCGTGTTCATGTACATCGGATTCTGTCCATCGCCCCAATGATAGGATTGGTTGTTCCAGCAAACAAAGTTCAGGCCGCGTCGATTGGATTGTCCGGCGTATTCGCCAAAGCCGAAATACGCCTGGTTAGCGGGCATGAGCTTGGTGCACTTCAGCTTCGAAATGCCCGTGGGAAGACCGGTGCCACCGGGCATCGTATACGTGGAATCGTATTGGATGGAATTCGTCGGGTCGTCCTGCAGCAGGGTGTAACCGGCATTTCGATCCACGAAATCAACCTTGAATGGGTTCTTGTTGACGAAGATATTGAGCTGCGGAGTTTGGATGAGGTAATTCGTTCCCTGGTCGGCAATGCTGGTGGCCACGGCAACCCAGTTGCTGAACGGCTTGGCGATCATCGGCTCCTCTTTGCTCCAGAGGCCCGTGAAATGATAATGGACACGCACGACGTCAGCCGCCCACGGGGTTACCTCCGCCGTGCCGCCATTGCTGACACCGAAGAGGTACAGGCTGTTGCCCGCGGTTGGATCGTTGCTTACCGTGAGGCTGGTCACCGAGCCGATCGAGGTGACGGCCGCCAGCACGGATCGAGGGGCAATGAGGAGCGAGGGGGTCAGCACAAAAAGAATACGGGCAGCGACATGCCCTGGTCGCAGTTTCTGCAGCATCATGGCTCGAAACCTTTCCGTGTTTTGAACATCCGTCTCACGCCTTGCGTACCCGCCGGTAAATCGCTTTACAATCAGCGCCGAAAAATCGACACAGGGATCCCGATATCATTGTGCCGAAGCTTTAAACAACCGGCTCTACAGCCGCTATTTATAAGCCAGACAGGACACAAGCGCAAGCCATTTCTGGCCCAATCGCCCGCTGCTTGCGGCTCCAAAGATGGATACTTGATTTCACTTTCCTCTGGGGAGTAGTATCGCATTTGTCAAACAAAACGACGCGAGCAACGGAGGTTTTCCATGTCACTCCTCATCAAGAATGGTCGGATCGTCACCGCCAGCGAGCAATACACGGCGGACATTTATTGCGAAGGCGAACAAATCACCCGCATCGGCGCGAATCTGGAGGCACCGCCCAAGGCCACCGTTATCGACGCGACGGGCAAATACGTCTTTCCGGGCTTCATCGATCCGCACGTGCACATCTACCTGCCATTCATGGGCACCTTTTCGAAGGACACACACGAGACGGCCAGCAAAGCGGCGCTCGTGGGTGGCACGACGACCATGATCGAAATGGTTTGCCAGGCGCGCAACCAACAGCCGCTGGCCGATGGGTTCGAGTTCTGGCTCAACAAGGCCGAGAAGAATTCCGCGTGCGATTTCACGTTTCACCAGACGGTCTCGCGCCTCGACAAGGAATGCGAAGATCAACTCACCGAGATCGTCAAGAAAGGCATCAGCAGTTTTAAGATCTTCCTCGCCTACAAGGGCGCGTTCAACCTTACCGATGAGGAGTTGTATCACACGATGCGCCTTGCCAAGAAACTCGGCGTGATCGTCACGGCCCATTGCGAGAATGCCGATCTCGTGTTGGAAATGCAGAAGAAACTTCTGAGCGAGGGCAAGACCGGGCCCGAATGGCATTATTGGAGCCGCCCGCCGCGCGTCGAGGCCGAGGGAGTTCACCATCTGCTGACGTTCGCCGAGATGCACGACACGCATGTGTACACCGTCCACACGAGCTGCGAAGAATCGCTCACGGAAGCGTTGCTCGGCAAGCAACGCGGCGTGAAGGTCTGGGTCGAGACGCTGATCCAGTACCTCGTGCTCGACAAGAGCTACGCCGAGTTGCCGAACTTCGAAGGTTCCAAGTTCGTCATGTCCCCTCCCTTGCGCGACAAGAAGAACCAGGACGTTCACTGGAATGGATTGCGCCAACGCTTCATCAGCACTGTCGCCACCGACCACGCGCCCTTTGATTTCAAGGGCCAGAAGGAAATGGGCCGCGACGACTTCACCAAGATTCCCAACGGCATCCCGTCATTGGAAGAACGCATCAACCTGCTGTACACCCACGGCGTGTGCGAAGGCCGACTCGACCTCAGCACGTTCGTCGATTGCGGCAGCACCCAGGCCGCGAAACTTTTCGGCCTGTTCCCGCGCAAGGGAACGATCGCCATCGGCAGCGACGCCGACCTCGTTGTCTACGATCCCGACTATCGCGGCAAGATCTCGCAGAAGACGCAGTTGATGAATCTCGACTACAGCGCCTTCGAAGGCTGGCCCATCAAAGGCCGCCCGCACGTCGTCACGGTCCGCGGCGAAGTCGCGGCGAAGGACGGCAAATTCGTCGGCAAAGTGGGTCGCGGTAAACTCGTCAAACGCGACCCAACGCATTTCTAATTGGCGCGTTAGCTGCGTTCCTTCCAGTAGTCAGGATCGCGATGGAGGTGCATCACGGCAAGGACGTAAATCCGATCTTCCTCAACGCTGTATAGAACACCGTAGGGAAATCGGTTCACGAGGCAACGCCGCACATCCCCTTCGAGAATGGGCCACGCAGTCGGATAATCAGCAACATTCTGAATGGTGGAAAAAACTTCGATTGAAAAATCGAACCCGAGGCCGGCGTTGAGACTCTCGTAATAGTCAATCGCGGCGGAGAATTCTGCCTTCGCTTCCGGGTGGAACACGAAGGTCATTTGCCGAAGCGCTTTTGAACCTCTCCGAATACCACATCCACCGGCACGGCTTTCACCTTGCCCGACCGCAATTCTTCAAGCCGTCGTTTGGCCACCGCCACCCATTTCCGATCAATCGCGGCATCGGTGGGATTCAAGGAACGCAGTAACGAGTCCACCAGCTTGGCTCGCTCCTCCACAGGAAGAGCCTCGGCGGCATGAATGATTTCTTTCACGTCAGGCATGATGTCAGTGCTGAACACTACCATAACTGACGCAGCATTGCCAATTCGTAAACGCAGCCAAGGACGGCAAGTTCACCGGCAACCTCAAGCGCGGGCCGACGCACTTCTGAACCGCACAAGAGGCGTCGGTCAATTGAGACGCACGGTTAGGCCTTATCAAGGTCATCTGGATATATCTGGAATCCTCTCGCCCGCCAACGAGCACGGATGGAATCCAGTAGTTCGGCGGACTCGGAGGTAACATGAATGTCTCGATCATTGCAGAATCGGAATTGTGCATCAAATCCCGACGGGTCAATCCAACAATCATACTGTCCTAACCGAAAGCCCTTCGTGCGCTCGCGCTCGGTCACAAATGAGAGCACGCCTGCAACCGGCACGGTGTAACGCACGCCAACGTCGTTGAGATCGGGGAAATCAGGCGTGAACGCAAACGAAACCGCAACATCTGTGATTCCGCGCTGCGACAGGAAGACTATCGTATCGCTAAGCTCCCGACGAAATTGTTCTTCAGTAAGAATGTTCGTAAGAATCTCCATGCGTGTAATCCTAGCAGGAATTAGACCCTGGAATAGCGTTGAAAGGGATGCCATTCTGGCGTCGATCTTGATTGGCGTTCGGAGTTGGCATTCCGTCGCGTTTTCCTTCTGACCTACACGGTAACGAAGTGTCTGAGCAGTCACAAGTAAACATTTCCAGCCCAAGTCCGCAAAGTCGTATTTTTTGCTTGGCGGCTACGAGGACGCACATATGATTCGTTCACAATGTGAGGGCTGCGAGGCCTTGCGTTAGGTGGCCGACAACGGAAAGCATCCATCGACGATTAAGAATCCTGCCCCGAAGTTGTCCGACCTGGAATACGAGAAGAAGCTTGCTCGTGTATCGTTAATTGATAATTCCGCTGGACACGGTGGGGCGGGAGGGGTATAGTCGGCCCCGTGATGGCTATCGCCAAACGGGGGCTTGCGCGGGGGAGAAACAAATGAACATTCAACTTTCAACCCTCCGTCGCGAGTTCGCTATGGAGGGCAAGCTTTCCAACCCCGAAACGAGTTCGGGGCAGGCTGTCCAACTTTCATCCGCCTTCGCTAAAGCTATGGCGGACGAGGAGGGCCTCGAAATATGTGTTTCTGCGAAACGAACTCAGCAGTTAAGTCGCGGTTTGATAGAGGTTTATGAGAACAGGGTCTCGATTTTGGCCGGGTTCATTTCTCGGTGTTTGCCCTGAGGATTCGCAAATGAAGCGGATCACCAGAGTGTGTGCGGAGGACCCAGTCTTTTTCCTTTGCTCGCCTCGTGTCGCGGCATATAATTCGTTGACAGGGCGAAGGCAGTTGCGATCCTCGCTCTCGGGCCGCGCGAAACGGAGAATATGATGATCAAGAATCTTGCCCCGAAGTTGGCCGATGCGGAGTACGAGAAGAATTTCGCGGACATCAACCCGCCGTTTGCGCCCCACAACTCGAAGATCGAGGCCAACCGCTGCCTGTACTGCTTTGACGCGCCGTGCACGCGGGCTTGTCCGACGCATATAGACATTCCCGCATTCATCAAGAAGATCGCCACGGGCAACATGCGCGGGAGCGCGAAGGAAATTATCGACGCGAACATCCTCGGCATGAGCTGCGGGCGCATTTGTCCCGTCGATTCGCTGTGCGAAGGCGCGTGCGTGTACAATGAACGCGACACGGAGGCGATCGAGATTGGCCGACTCCAGCGGTACTCGATCGATTGGTTTTACGAGAACTGGGACAAAACGAAACACATGTTCAAAACGGGCAAGTCCAATGGGAAAAAAGTCGCCTGCATCGGCGGCGGACCGTCGAGTCTTTCGGCTGCCTTCTACCTCGCGCAGCTCGGCTATGCGGTCACGATTTACGACAAGAACGACAAGCCGGGAGGTTTGAATACGTACGGCATTGCGCGCTACAAGATGTCTGCCGAGGAAGCGCTCAAGGAAGTGAAGCTCGTCGAGCACGTTGGCGTGAAGTTCAAGCAGAAATGCGAAATCGGCAAGGACGTGGCCATCGACAAACTCACGAAGGACAACGACGCCATTTTCGTGGGAGTCGGCCTCGGGGAAACCGAAGACCTCGGGATTCCGGGAGAGAATTTGTCCGGTGTGGTGGACGCCATCACGTTTATTGACGAGCTTAAGCATAACAAGCTCCGTGACGTGCGGGTCGGCCGCCGCGTCGCGGTCATTGGAGCCGGAAATACTTCCGTGGATGCCGCGACGCAGTCGAAGCGGCTCGGGGCGGAGATGGTCATGGTGCTTTATCGCCGCTCGGAAGAGGAAATGCCGGCGTACGAGTACGAGTACGAGATCGCCAAGAAGGATGGTTGCGTTTATTACTTCCTCACCGCGCCGAAACGCATCGTTGGCAAGGGCGCTGTCGAAGGCATCGAATGCGTCCGGATGAAACTCGGCAAGCCCGACGCGTCGGGACGACCGGCGCCCGAGCCGATTCCCGGCAGCGAATTCGTCCTGGAATGCGACATGGTGATCAAGTCGCTGGGACAGAAGAAGCGGGGCGAGTTCGCCCAGAAAGTGCTCGGCCTGAAGACCGATAAGCGAGGCCGCATCACGGTTGACGAAACCACCATGCAGACGAGCAAGCCGAAATTTTACGCAGGCGGCGACTGCGTCAACGGCGGCCGCGAAGTGGTCAATGCCGTGGCGCACGGCAAGCGCGCGGCGTGGGCGATCCACAAGAACCTGTCAGGCGAGGACATCGACCTGGACGGTTTGTGGAAAAACGAGACCATCCGCCGCGTCGCCAACACGGCTGAACATCAATATGCGTGAATAACAAAAATCCGAATTTCGAAATACGAAACAAACTCGAATGTTAGAAATCCTAAACACCATGGCGACTTCGAGACAGCTCTGAAATTCGGTTTTTGAATTTGTTTCGTGCTTCGGTTTTCGAATTTCGGATTTAGAAAGGAAGTTATGGCAGATTTAAGCATCAATTGCGGCGGCATCAAATCACCGAACCCGTTCTGGCTCGCCAGCGCGCCACCGACCAATAGCGGCGCACAGATCCAGCGCGCCTTCGACCTGGGGTGGGGTGGCGCCGTGTGGAAAACGCTCGGCGAAACCATCATTAACGTCAACTCCCGCTTCTGGTCGCTCGACTACGGCTCGACCCGCATGATGGGCTTCAACAATATCGAACTCATCACCGCGCGTCCCTGGGACACGAACATCCGCGAGATCAAGGAAACGAAAAGGAAGTATCCGAAGAACGCGCTGATCGTCTCAATGATGATCGAATCGAAGCAGGAGTCGTGGCACAAGGCCGTCAAGGAAGTCAACGACACCGGCTGCGACGGGATCGAGTTGAATTTCGGTTGCCCGCACGGGATGAGCGAACGCGGCATGGGCAGCGCTGTCGGCCAGGTGCCCGAGTACACGAAGATGATCACCGAATGGGTGAAGGAAGTCGCCGAAGTTCCGGTGCTCGTGAAGCTGACGCCGAACATCAGCAACATCGCCGTCATGGGGCGCGCCGCCGCCGCCGGTAAAGCCGACGGCATCTCGTTGATCAATACGATCAACTCGATCATGGGCATCAACCTCGACAACTTCGCGCCGTACCCGAGCGTGGACGGCAAAGGCAGCCACGGCGGTTACTGCGGCCCCGCCGTCAAGCCCATCGCGCTCAACATGGTCAGCGCGATTGCCAAGGACGCGGAGATCGGCATTCCCGTTTCGGGCATCGGCGGCATCACGACCTGGCAGGACGCCGTGGAGTTCATGGTGCTGGGCGCGACCAGCGTGCAGGTCTGCACGGCGGTGATGCATTACGGCTACCGCATCGTCGAGGACATGATCGACGGGCTCTCGAATTGGATGGATGAGAAGGGCTACAAGAAGTGCACCGACTTCATCGGCAAGGCGCTGCCGAACATCAAGGACTGGAGCGACCTCAACCTCAATTACAAACTCGTCGCGCGCATCAACTCCGATCTCTGCATCGGCTGCGAGCTTTGCCACGTCGCCGCGTGGGACGGGTCGCACCAGTGCATCGATTTGGAAATGGGGAACGGCCACCGCGTGCCGGTCATTAATGATCCCGAATGCGTCGGCTGCAATCTCTGCATGCTCGTTTGTCCCGTCGACGGCTGCATCCAGATGGTCGAGGTTCCCACCGGCAAGAAGTCGACGTCATGGCGGCAATACCAGGCGGAACTCGGCAAGAACCCGAAGTGTGAGCCGCCGGGTTACATTGAGCACTAGCGCTTACTCGTAGACGTAACGGTTGAAGCTGCCGCGGGCAACGGTCGAGATCTTCACTTCCTCACCCCAGGCCGTCTGGACTTTCTCGTGTGCGGGCGCGGCGAGGATGCGTTTGCCTCCACAATTCACGACCGCGATCGTGTAGGCGCCTTCGGGACTGCCCACTTGCGGGTAGACCGTCGTGGCGACTTCCAGGATTCCTTGCGGCAGCGCCGGTTTGTGCGGTTCGTTGTTGTGCGGGAGAGGCTCGGGCTGCCAGCGGCGAAAATGATGGCGATAACGGCGGTTGCCGACCTTGTCGAGCACCGTGACGGCGATGTTGTTGCCGGGGCCGCCGATACTGTGGCAGATGGCGACCTTCGGTTTCTTCACCTGCAATCCGGCCGGCGCTTCGCCGCGAAGTTGTCGGCACGCTTCGATGATTTTGATCAAGCCGGTGCCGCCCAATGCGTGCAGGTCTTTCAATCCGCCGGAAATATTCGTCGGGATGGCGCCATCCTTGTCCAACGTACCCTTCTCGATGGCCATGATGGCTTCGGCGTGCGTGAAGATGCCCAGGTCGACGAGGTTCAGCAAGAACAACGGCCCGAAGGCATCGTGTTGTTCGAGGATCAGCCCGCTCAGGTCGCGCGGGTGAAGAATGCCCGCCTGCTTGTAGGCCTTGCGCGCGGCCCAGCGCGTGGCTTCGAGATGATCGATATAGTAGCGGTCAAAAATGCGCGAGCCATCCACCGCGTGGCCCACGCCGGAAATCTCGATGTCACTCTCCTTGCTCGTGACCAGGATCGCGCCGGCCCCGTCGCTCGTGGGACAGGAATCGAATACGTGCAGCGGCGTCGCGACGGGCGGATTTCGCATGGCATCGCGATACTCTTCCGCCGTGATCGTTTTTCCCGAAAATTGCGCGGCCGGATTCGCCGCTGCGTAGCGATAGCTGCGGATGGCGATCTTTTCCAGCAACGCCTGGAAGTCCGGCAGCGAGACCCCGTTGACCCGCGCGTATTCGAGCGAGATCAAGGCAATCGCCGAGGGCATTGTTAGTCCGCAAGCACGATCGATCGGATCGACCACCTCGCCGATGATGCGCGAACGCTCCTCGCGCGGCACGGCGCTCATTTTCTCGCCGCCGATGGCGAGCACGCGTTTGCAGCGCCCGCTCGCGACGGCGTCGAACGCGCGCAGCAAGGCCGTGTGTCCGTTGGAGGCGGTCTCGACGCGTTCGGCTTCCGCGCCGCGCAAGCCGAGACGGTCGGCAACCTTGGTGGCGATGTTGCCCTCGCCGGTGAAAGAGGAAATGTTCTGGACGGAGACAAAGACGCCATCGATCCGGCTCGGGTCAACTTTCGAAAGAATCCTCTGCGCCGGATCGCAGAGGAGGTCGACCAGCGACAACTCCGTTTTCTTATACGCCCTGGTCCGTTCGGCCTGCTGGATGTAGACCTTCATCATTGCCCCTTCCCCAGAGCACCTCCAGTGCCGAACGGCCGCTTCCGAGCCCTGCAAAATGCTGCGTTAGCTCTTTTCGATAATCGTAAAGACCTCGTCCAGCGTCTTGAGGATGAAATCCGTGTCCGCCGCCGTGATGCACTGGGGCGGTTTGATGCGGTTGGTGTTGGCGGCCATGCCGCCGCGGCCGATGAGCAAGCCCCGGTCTTTGCATAGCTCCATCGCGCGCTGGACGTGTTGCGGCGCGACTTCCTTCGATTCCTTGTCCTTTACGATCTCCAGGCCGCGCATGAGTCCCTTGCCGCGGTGTTCGCCGACGATCTTGTGGTTGCGAACGAGCTTGTCGAAGCCGGCGGCCAGCCGGTCGCCCTGGACCCTAGCGTTGTGCATGTAGTTGTTGCGCTCGATGCACTCGACGACTGCG
>JBGOTY010000020.1:0-19467 GCA_041476745.1 Verrucomicrobiia bacterium
CCCGACTTCTTTGAACAGCACGGCGGGTGCGTGGTCAGCACGGCCATCGACAAGTACGTGTACTGCATCGCCAAGGAACGGTTCGTCGACAAGATTTACGTCAACTGGACGAAGAAGGAAATCGTGGAGTCCGTCGACCAGATCGAGCACGAACTGGTGCGCGAGGCGATGCGCAAGGTCGGGATACAGAAGGGGATTGAGATTTCCTTTCTCTCCGACATTCCCGCGGAAGGATCGGGGCTGGGGTCGTCGAGCAGCGTCACGGTCGGCGTGCTCAACGCGTTGTACCATCACGTCGGCGCCACGCCCACGATCGAACAACTGGCACGCGAGGCTTGCGAGATCGAGATTGGCATCCTGGGCAAGCCCATCGGTGTGCAGGACCAATACATCGCCGCGTACGGCGGCTTGCGCTGCTTCGAGTTTGGTCCGGGTCGCGCGGTGAAGGTCACGTCGATTAAGACAACCCGCACGGTGCTCGAAGACCTCGATAACATGCTGATGCTGTTCTACACCGGCAAGACGCGGCAGGCGTCGAGCATTCTCTCGCAGCAAAAATCCAACATCGGCGGAAAGGTCGAGGTGCTCCAGCAAATGACGAATCAGGCGCTGCAGGTGCGGCAGTTGATCGAGGCGTCTGACATCGATGGGTTGGGCGCGATCCTGCACCAAGGCTGGGAGGCCAAGCGAAAACTCGCGCAAGGCGTCAGCAGCACGGAGTTGGACGAGATTTACGAGCGCGCCGTGAAGGCCGGGGCGCTGGGCGGCAAGATTTCCGGCGCGGGTGGCGGCGGATTTTTCCTGTTATGCGTGCCCAGTGACAAACGGCAGGCGGTGCGCCACGCATTGGCCAACCTGCGCGAGATGCCCTTTCGGCTGGAACGCGGCGGCAGTCGCATTGTCGTGAATATGCAAAGGTATTGAATGATGAAAAAGGCAGGCGAGTTCGCGAAAGATTACATCCGGGGATTGAAGGACGTGCTGGATCGCATTCCGCTCGGACCGGTTGACGAAATTATCCAGGCCATCGAACTGGCGCAGAACAACCGGCAACAAGTCTTCGTGATCGGCAACGGTGGCAGCGCGGCGACCGCGTCGCACATGATGAACGACCTGTGCAAGGGCACGCTGGGCCATAAAGGTGATGCGCCGTGGCCGCGGCTGCGCGTCATCGCACTGACCGACAACGTCTCCCTGATGACAGCCTGGGCGAACGACACGGACTATAATCACATCTTCAGCGAACCACTGAAGAACCTGGCACAGCGCGGCGACCTGCTCATCGCGATCTCCGCCTCCGGCATGTCGTCCAATATCCTCGCCGCCGTTGAGGTGGCGAAACAGATCGGCGTGAAAGTGATTGGCCTGGCTGGATTCGGCGGCGGCAAGCTCGCGAAGTTGGCGGACATATCCTTCGTCGTTCCTTCGGATGGATACGGCCCCGTGGAAGACGTCCACATGATTCTCGATCACATCATCACGGGTTACCTCTACGAGAAACTGAAGGAAACACATTCCCGGTAAGCGCATGGGTAAAGGTCTGGCGCTGATTACAGGCGGGGCGGGTTTTATTGGATCGCAGACGGCGATCGAACTCCTGCGCGCCGGCTACAAGGTTCGTGCACTGGATAATCTTACGCTGCCGGTGCACGTCGGCGACGGCTCGTGGCCTGATTGGTTGTCGGGCGACGTCGAGCGCGTGGCGGGCGACGTGCGCAACCGCGAAGACTGGGCAAAGGCGCTGCGTGGGGTTGACGTCGTCATCCATCTCGCTGCCTACCAGGATTTGTTGCCGAACTTCTCACAGTTCTTCCATGTGAACTCGGTCGGCACGGCGTTGTTGTACGAATTGATCGTCGCCGAAAAACTGCCGGTGCGGAAAGTCGTCGTCGCCAGCAGCCAGTTCATCTATGGTGAGGGGCGCTACCAGTGCGCGGAAGATGGCGAGGTGTTCCCCGACGGACGCGACCCGCAGCGGCTGGCGAAGGGCTTGTGGGAACCTCTTTGCCCGAAGTGCGGCGGGCCGGTCAAATCGTTGACGCTGCTGGAAACGCATGCAGGGCCGAAGAACCAGTACTCGATCGCGAAGTACTCGCAGGAATTGATGGCGGTAGCGCTGGGCCGCAACTACGGCATTCCCAGCGTGGCCCTGCGTTACTCGATCGTGCAAGGGCCGCACCAATCGTTCCGCAACGCCTACTCGGGCGTGCTGCGCATCTTCACGTTGCAGATGATAAGGGGACAACGGCCATCGGTGTTTGAGGACGGCCAACAGTTGCGGGATTACGTCAATGTCGGCGATGTCGCTCGCGCGAATTGTCTGGCACTGGAAAGCGACGAGGCGAATTATGAGGTGTTCAACGTGGGGGGTGGCCGTGGCTACACCGTCGTCGAGTTTGCGCGCATCGTTGCGGAAACCCTCGGTGTGAACCTCGAGCCGAACATCAGCGGCGAGTATCGTGTCGGCGACACGCGCCACAGCGTCTCGGATATTTCCAAACTTCAGCGACTCGGCTGGCAACCGACCAAAACCGTGCGCGACAGCGTGCGGGATTATGTCGAGTGGATCCGCCGGCAAAAGCTGGACAGGGATTACGCAGCGGAAGCGCTGGCGAAGCTGCGCGAAATGGGCGCGTTGCGGAAAGCGACCTGAGCCGGTGATGCAAGCGCGTCCGTACCTGTCGGTCGTCATTCCCGCGTACAACGAGCAGGAACGACTCAAACGTTTCGTGCCCGGGATCGTCACGTTTCTGCAATCGAAGGGGTGGTCCTTTGAGATTATCGTTGTCAACGACGGCAGTCAGGACGGCACGGCGTCAGTGGTGCGCGAATTGTCGGATGAATTTCCCATGCTGCGACTGATCGACCTCAATCCAAATCGCGGCAAAGGCGGTGCCGTGAAAGCGGGCATGCTCGACGCCCGCGGCCAATTCGTGCTCTTCACCGATGCGGACCAGAGTACACCGATCACGGAAGTGGAGAAGTTGCTTCCGAAATTGCAGCGCGAAGGGTACGACATGGCGATTGGCTCGCGGGCCGTTCCCGGTGCCCGCGTGGAACAGCCCCAAGCCTGGTATCGCGCGCTGGCGGGGAAGCTTTTCGGCGTCGGGACAAAGCTCTTCTGTATCCGCGGCTTTTACGACACCCAATGCGGTTTCAAGGCGATGAAACGTGAAGTGGCACAGAAAGTTTTCCCGCAGGTCACGTCGAACTCGGCGATCTTCGATATTGAGATGTTGGTGGTGACCACGCGGGAAGGGTATCGGATCGCCGAAGTCGCGGTGCCGTGGGTGCACGATCCCGACACCCGCATTCCCTACAACTTGCGCCGCGCGGTGGATATTTGGCTCGAGCTGTTTCGCATCAACAGGGCCCAAAAGGTCTTTCGGGCGCTGAAGGTCAGAACGCATTGAACAAACCAAAGTCAACGTCCACCTGGCCGCTCTCCACCAAGACGGAGTGGCTCATCCTGGTGGTAATCGTCGCGGTGGGCGCATGGCTGCGATTTCAACATCTGGAGTTGCTGGCGTTCGCGGGGGACGAGGCGTTCGCGGCGAACCGGGCGCTGGAGTTCGTTCATGGCGGCAAACTGCCGACGTCGGGGCTGATGTCGAGTGTGGGTGTGTCGAACCCGCCGTTGTTCATCTGGCTGTTGATCCCGCTGTTTTTCGTCACCTCGAGCATTACGGGTGTGTGTTGCCTGATTGCCGGACTGGGGCTGGCCGCAGTGGTCGCGACCTGGTGGATCGGGCGGAAGTATTACAGCCCATTGACCGGGCTGGTGGCTGCGGCATTGTTTGCCACCGCGCCATGGGCGGTGATTTATTCCCGGAAAATCTGGGCGCAGGATTTCGTGCCGGTGTTCGCCACCGCGACGATGTGGGCGATGCACGCGCTTGTCCTTGGAAGGAAACCGAAAGCGGTGTTTTGGGCGTTGTTCCTGCCGTTGTGCGTGATCCAGATTCACTACAGCGGGTTCGCTTTGACGGCGGCGGTAGTGGCAATTCTGCTTCTCCTGCGACCGAAGATCGATTGGCGACTGGCGATTGCCAGCGTCGTGTTGGCGACGGCATTGGCAGTGCCCTTCGTGATGGCGCAGCAGAAGAACGGCTGGGTGGAATGGAAGAGGATGTCGGAAGGTAGCCACTGGGAACAGCTTCCACCAGGGATGACGGTCAATCCGCAGAGCGGTTACCTATTCCCGCGACGACCGAGCGAAGCATGGAAACACGCCCTGGCGATCATGAATGCCGGGGAGATCGAGGACGTGTTGGGGTTGAGCACCGGCGCAAGATTCGACTCCAATCGGATTTGGGTCAGCAAGGGCGCGGGGCAGAACCGGTATTTTGAATCGTCGTTGACCATGGGTGATTGGTTGCCGGCGCTGCACCGGCTGGCGTTTCTCGCGGCGCTGGCGTGGTTCTGCGTGGTGGCCGCGAAGTCCGGGAAAGCGGCGTTCCGCCGCGAAGTGACGGCGGATGAGGAATCGAAGCGGGCCTGGATCTTGGTGTTGTGGTTTGTCGTGCCGCTCGCCGTGTATCTCGTTGCCGGGTTGTGGACCTATTTGTCGTACTACGTGATTTTGTATCCCGTGTTTTTCCTGATTTTTGGGGCACTGAGCCAACGCGCCGTACCGGCGAAAATCCTGATTGCCGGTGTGGCAGTGTTCCTGGTGGGGAATGTGGTTTTCACGCTGGATGTGAACGCGTATCTGAGCCGTTACGGAGGAGCGCAGGGCACGTATGGAACCGGGCTTGGGTTCAAAGAGGCGGCGGCGAAATTTGTCGCGACGCAGGCGGACCCCGAAAGGCTTGTCAAAGAGAACCGGCTGTTGCAGATGGACCACTGGCAGCGGGCGGAGCCGGCGCAGCAGGATTTACCCTTCCTGGCGATCTTGCATGGTCACGGAGATATGTTGGCCACCAATTCAATCGTGCTCATCGTGGATGATAACCGGACGAGTTTCGACGCCGGCCGTGTTAACTTTGGCGGTGTCAGCACCAACTTTGGTCCGATGCGTGTTTACTTGATTAACAGGCCATGAAGCTACCCTTCGAGACAAAGTGGGAGCGTAACATCGCCATCGGGTTGGTAGTGTTATGGGTGCTGCTGTTTCTCCCGAACCTGCGGACGAATCCGAACTGGTACGGCGACGAGGGCGAGTGGATGGAGAAGTGCTGGACGTTCATCCATGGGACGCCGCGCGTTGGGCCAATCGTGAATGATTTCATCTTCCCGTACTCGTATCCACCGCTCTACATGGTGGTGAACGGCGCGCTGCTGCGCGTGTTCGGCAACGACATTGTCGTGGCCCGTGCGCTGGGAGCGGTGACGGCGCTGGCAGCCGGGGCGCTGTTGTTTTGGATTGGGACGCGTCTTCGCGACAAGAACTTCGGTTTTCTTTGCGCGGCTGCGTTCCTGGTTTACTCCGAGGCGAATGTCAATTTTCGTTGGGTGCGCTCCCATCCGATGTCCGGTGTCCTGGCTTTGGCGTCGGTGGGATTTTTGGTCCATTATGTCCAGGAGAAACGCCTGCGTGACGCGGCGTGGGCGGGGCTGTTTTGTTCGTTGGCCACGGCGACGAATTATTTCACGTACCCATTGGTCGGGGCGGTGGTCGTCACGGTGGCCGTACTGAACTGGCGCGAATGGAAATCATCGCGCGCGTGGCGCGATGTGATCATCGCCGGTGCGCTGGCCTGCGCCTATGCGGGGCTGTTTGTGTTGTGGCACAGCGCGGCGCACGGGTGGGGACAACTGATGACGCAGGTGGGACGGCTGACCAGCGTTGCGAGCAACGAGGCGCGTCCGACCCTCGGCGGCGAGGTCGAGCGGTTCATTGGAAACGTGTGGACCCTGGGTTTCAGGACACCGACACAAGGACCGCCGATGCCCTGGTCGGGACATGATTGGTGGCTGACCGTGGCGACGATTGGTTTTGTGTTTCTCCCGACACGTAATTGGCGACTGCGGTTGTGGGTGCCGTTTTGGTTGTTGGTGTTGATGTACGGCGTGTTCAAGAAGCTCAACAATGTGCCGTTGTTTTTCTATCCCGCGACAATCTTCCTGCCGCTGATGGCGGTGGGCTTTGCCGGCGTGCTGACATGGGCCGGGGAGTTGGTCAAACGGTTTGCGGTAAAATCAAAGGAGGCGACGGCGACGGCGGTCGCCGTTATCGTGCTCGCCGGCTTCGGCCTGCAATCGGCTGCCGGTGCGTGGAATCATTTCCATACCCGCATCGACATGTGGACCCAGCGGTCCGCGACGGACGCCGAAGCGGCCATGGCATTCGTCAACGCGCACACGGCGAGGGATGATTTCGTGATTGTGCCCAAGCAGATCTACTGGCTGGCGCGGTGCGACCGCCGCAGCATGTTGACGTTCTGCGCGCGCTACAAAGGGGTGGACAATGACATGCCCGTGCCGACGCACATTCCGCAGGAACTCTACTGGTTCGATTGTCGGCTGGAGGAGGCGAAGTTCCTCGTGATGGAGTACGGGGTGGAGCAGCGAACGCTCCCCGACGGACGAACCGGGCAGTTGCCAGTAGGCATCGATGCGGTGTATACCATCGGCCTACGGGGCGTACGGGAAGTGATCCAGCAGGCGCAGCAAGAGAAATGGCCGGTCGTATTTCAGCAAGGGGTATGCCTGGTGTTGGCGAATCCGCGGTTTGTGAAGGAGACGAAATAGCGTGGCGCAAGACGAACGAGCATTGGTCATCATTCCGACCTACAACGAGAAGGAGAACATCCGCCCGATTGTCGAGTTGGTGTTGGCGCAGGCGTCGAATCTCGACGTACTGGTGGTGGACGATAACTCACCCGATGGTACTGCGGCCATTGCGACCGAGATGGCGCAAGCCAACCCGCGCGTGCATCTGTTGAGCCGGGCGGGCAAGCTGGGGCTGGGCACGGCGTACATCGCGGGGTTCAAATGGGGCTTGTCGCGCGGTTACGCCTACCTCATCGAGATGGACGCGGATTTTTCCCACGACCCGCGCGAAATCCTGAACATGTTGAAAGCGATCCAGCAAGCGGACCTCGTGCTCGGCTCGCGCTACATCGACGGCATACGCGTCGTGAACTGGCCGCTCTCGCGCCTCATTTTGAGCAAGGGGGCTTCTTACTATGTCAGAATCCTCACGGGGTTGCCGATTCACGACCCGACGGGAGGTTTCAAATGCTTCCGCCGAGTTGTCCTGGAGTCAATCGGACTCGATGAGGTGCGGAGCAACGGCTATGCCTTCCAGATTGAGATGACGCACAAAGTATGGATGATGGGTTTTCGGGTTCGTGAGATTCCCATTACGTTCACTGACCGCTACGCGGGGCAATCCAAAATGTCCGGCCACATTGTGCGTGAAGCACTTTGGATGGTATGGTCACTTGCATTAATACACGGATTTCGACGCAAGCCGCGCGCCAGGCCGAAGAACGACGTGTGACGATGGCCTTCGCCACCGAGCGCACGGGCCAACCCTCACCACCATGAGTGATTTCCCAGAGCCGACCGGGTCGATGGAATCCGCCCGCGGGATTTCGCACGTGGCAACGCCATTCTTCAGCGTTTGCGACAAGGTTGCGTTCGTGCTCGCCAGTACCGTGGCGTTCGCGGGCTATTGGTACACGTTGGCGCCCAGCGTGACGCTCGAGGATGCAGGAGGGTTTCTGACTGTCGCGTGCAACTTGGGCGTGCCCCATCCGCCGGGGTATCCGGTGTGGACGATCCTCGCGTGGATTTGGCAGTGGATGATTCCGTTCGGCAGCGTCGCCTGGCGCGTGAACCTGATGTCCGCGTTCTTCGGCGCGCTGGCCGTCGGCTGCGCGGCCCTGTTGATTTCGAAGAGCGGGCGCGTGATGGCGTCACGGTGTGGTTTCCTGCAGCAGATAGAGAACGAGCGCGGGCTGCGCCGGATCATCCTCGCCAGTTCTGTGTCCGCGTCGCTGATCCTGGCGTTTTCCCCCGTGATGTGGTCGCAGTCGGTGATCACGGCGGTGTGCGCGTTGAACGCGTTCTTCCTGATGGCGACGTTGGTGCTGCTGTATCGCTGGAGCTTCGAGACGGAACGGCGCGGGCGGCTTTACCTGGCGGCGTTCCTGTGGGGCGTCAGCCTGACGAACCACCAGACACTGGTATTGCTGACGGTGGCTTTCCCGACGTTCGTGTGGTTGGCGGACCGCAAGCTCGGGCGAGACGTCCTCGTGCCGATTCTGGCAGTGATCGTCCTCGGGGTCTTGAAGATGATGGTGACCCGGGACAGTCTGTTCCATCAGGGAGGTTTCTCCGCGATCTGGATTCTGGCCCATGGGGTGGGCGCGGGGGTGTGGTTGTACCTGCTGTGGAGGGAAGGTCACGGGTTGCTGCTGATGTGGCGGCAGGTAATCGCGACTTATGCGGCGGTGATTCTCGGACTGACGCTGTACGCGTATCTGCCGTTGTCGTCCGCGACGAATCCGCCGATGAATTGGGGTTACACACGCACGGTCGCGGGCTTCCTGCACCACTTCACGCGCGGCCAATACGAGAAAATCCACACCGAGCGCACCGCCTTGCAGTTCTGGGGCCAGGTCAACATGTTTTTCGACGACCTCAAGACGCAGTTTAACATCGTGTACGCCCTGATCGCTCTCGTGGCGCTGTTCTTCTATCGTGATTTGGCGCGGGAGGATCGGAATTGGTTGGTGTTCCTGTTGATCGCCTTCCTGTTCCTGGCGTTGGACTATATCTTTTTTTCCAACCCGGTTTTCGAGAAGCAGAAGCAGTTCACCAACCTGGTTTTCTTCCTGCCCTGCCACTGCTTGTATGCACTCTGGATCGGCTACGGCTTGATTCTTGGAGCGGGGTACCTCGTTTCCGAGAAGCCGTGGTTGCAGGGAGCCGCGCTGCCGATGGCCCTGCTCGTGTGCGCCTTGCCAATCGTGTCCGTCGCGATCAACTGGGCGGACAACGAGGAGCGGGGCCACGATTTCGGCTATCAATTTGGCTATCGCATGTTGAAGCCGGGCGGCGGCTATCCCGAGATGGACAAGGGCGCCGTTCTCTTTGGCGGCACGGATCCGGGCCGCTTCGTGCCGACGTACATGATTTATGTCGAGAGCCAGGTGCCGCCGCGCGCCAGGACCCAACTGGCGAAATACCCCGAGAGCGCCACGTTCGACCGCCGCGATGTTTACATCCTCACGCAGAACGCGCTGGCGGACCGGACGTACATGGATTGTGTCCGTGACCATTACGGCGCCGGGCGGCCTGACCCGAAAAATCCCGAGACATTGAAGGATCGTTCCGGTTGGCAGCGCGCGTTGTTCCATTTCGCATGGCAAGGTTTGGGGCGCGAGGAAGCCTACCCGCAGGAGGCAATCTGGGTGCCGGGAGAAAGCGATTTCCAGATGGCCTTGCAGCAGTATCTGGAAGAACTTCGCGCGCGCCCGCGGCTGCCGGGCGAAGACGTGAAGGTCGAAGGGGGCCGCGTCAGCGTGCAAGGCCTGGCCAGTATCATGGCCGTGAACGGCTACGTCATCCGGGAGATCTTCGATCACAACAGGGACCGGCACGCGTTTTACATCGAGGAGAGTTACGCCATCCCCTGGCTGTACCCGTATCTGGAACCGTATGGAATCATCCTGAAGATCAACCGCGATCCGCTTCCGCAAATCACCCCCGCCATGGTCGCGCGCGATCGTGCTTACTGGGACGCGCTGTTTGAGGACTTGCACCATGACCCGCGCTTCAACCGCGACGACGTGGCGGAAAAAACATTCTCCAAACTGCGCTCGGCCATCGGCGGACTCTATAGCTTCCGGCACATGGTCCCGGAGGCGGAGTATGCCTACAAACAGGCCATCGCCCTGTGTCCCGACGGCCCCGATGGAAACTTTCATCTGGCGCAACTGTATGTCGAGTTAGGCCGGTTCGATGACGCCGTAGCCGTTCTTGAGGAGTACCAACGGCGCGACCGGTACAACCTCCGGATTCGCGAAGCGATCAAAATCGTCCAGGAGTTGAAGCGCCAGACGGGCGAGGAACGCGACCTCGAACAGCAGTACGCAGCGCAGCCCGGCGACCTGCCGCTGGCGCTGCTGCTTATCGATTCCTACGCCCGGCATCAACGAACGGACGCCATCGACGAAATCGTCACCGCGCTGCTCGCGCGCCCCAGTCTGCCCGCCGGAATTTTCCTGCAAATTGGACAACGGTATCTGGCGCTCGGGCGGCTGGATCGCGCCACCGACTTGCTGACGGTCATGACGCAACGTTATCCACAAAACCAGGTTGCCTGGTACAATCTTTGCGTCGTGGAAAGTGCGCGAAAGAATTGCGACGCAGCGGTCGCGGCGTTGGAGCGCGCGCTTTCGCTGGACGACGCGGATCATCACCTTCTTGATGCAATCCGCCGGGACCCGCGCCTGGACAATTGCCGTCAGCACCCACGGTTCCGGCAAATCATGGGTCAACAATCCAACCAACCGCGGTCTTCTGCCGTCCTGCCCGGTGGCATCACGATTACCCACTAATTGTTGAGTGGCCGCGTTCTTTTTCTCTCCGGTGGAAGAACTTGGCGCGGGTATTGCTATCTTGCCCAATCAGATGAAGACGGCACGAATCAACCGCCCCATGACACCCCTCAGCCTGGCCTTGCTCGCGCTCAAGAACGCGATCCTCGAAGGGGCGACGTGGCGGTATGAGCAATTGGTGACGGTGGCCGTGAAAGCCGGGGCGACCGATGAGCAGATCGATCTGGTGGCGCATGAGGCCATCGAAGCACTTTTTGCCCGGGCGGAACAGCCGATTACCCCGCGCAACCTTACGCATTTGAGGGCCGCCGGCTATTTTCGTCGCTGAACGGCGCACGTTTTTGGACGCTTCAGCCCAATACGGCCGGAGCCTCCCTCGCGCAACCTGTCGATCCACTCTCAGATCAGCAGCGCCTCAGTCTGTTGTAGCTGCGCTTCTGTGAAGCGCAGACCATTCAGTTAGGCTGGAAACGAACCCAAAAACGCCCTGTCAGCACTCAAAAAGGGTCGAATTGTGGTGTCCCGGTGGGTTCGTTTTCCAAAACGAACCCACCGAAAAACTTCCCCTTCCAAAGTTCTAACCCTCTGGCAGAGCGATGGATGCGCTCAAAACGCACTCGAAAAACGGTGGGTTCGTTTCGCAAAAACCATGGTTTGTAAACCATCATTTTTCCACAAGGCGTGCTCCAAGGGCACACGCCACCCCAGCCGCGTACAGGGGCGCGACAGCTTTGGCGAAGGCGGACGTGTCGCGCCATCTCGTCCGCCGTAGTGGTCTCACGAAGGCGGAAGCTTTAGCGACGGCGGATCGTCCATTTTCAAAGAACTGTACCGACTATACCCATCTCCCCACACCGTGTCCAGCAAAATTATTAATTTACGATAGTCCAGCACTTTCCCCTGACGTTGTAGGCCGCGTGCCCCCACGCGGCGGGGATTCGGTGTAGCCGCCTCGCTCTGTCGAGGCGTTCGTCCGCCTTGGTTCCCCTCCTTGGAGGGGCAGGGGTGGGTGCCTTGTCTCGCGATATTGCAGGGCACGCGGCCCGCGTGCCGTCGTCCGCCCCTGAATTCCCCGCAACCGACCCGCCCCGAATCCGTGTCGCGGGCGCAATTCACCCTGTGTTCCCCAATGCTTGCTTGGGTGTGCCAGATGTATAAACACAGAGTCGCTCCGCCGGATCCGAGCCACGTCAAACCGACGAACGAGAGCATCAGCGACCTCGGGGGTTGTCCGCACTCCATGGATCAATTCAAAGCTACGGCACCAGCCGCACGCGGTAGTAGCGGGCGGGGGTGTTGGTCGCGCCGCCCACATCCAGATAGTTGGTCACCGTGCCGAGAGTATTGGTGACGATGAACAGGTCGGTGAAGTTTGTCGTGTAATTCGCCCCGTTGTCAAATTGCACCGCGTTGGTCTTGCCGCTGCCCATCGTCCATGTGACGGCGACGTCGTTGCCGGTCCGCGTGACGCTGGTCACGCGGAATGACGACGCGCTGTTGGTCGGGTCGGTGCCGGCCAGGTATTCCTGCAGGTTGCTCATCCCATCGCCATCATTGTCCAGATTGGCATCCGCCGCGTTCAACGGATCCAGCCCGTAAGCCTGCTCGAAGCCGTTCGGGATACCGTCGCCGTCGGCGTCGAGGTTCGGGTCGAGCACCTTGGTGTTTATGATCAGGGTGCCTCCGCTGCGGACAAACAGACCGCAGGAGTTCGTCATCACCAGCTTGTCCACCTGTAACAAGCCGGAGTTCAAAATGAGTCTGCCGTTGCGCACTTCCAGCACGGCGCTGTGCTCCGCGTTGGTGACGTACAGACTGCCGCCGGTCACGGTCACTGCGCCCGTCGCGCCACCAGCCGCACAGTCACCGATGACTAGGTTCGATGAGATTGCTTCAGTACCGCCAACGATCACCAGCAGGCCCTGCCCGCCGAAATACCCGACAAGCATGCTGCTCGCCACCCCCATCCCGTTAGAGATGATGAGACGGCCGACGCCTCCATCGCCGATTTCGCTCAACCCATTGGTCACAGTCAATTGGCCACCCGTTATCCAAACCGTGCCGGTCGCAAAGAGGTCACTGCCTACGAGGAGATTCGATGAAGATGTGATGGCCCCGGCGGTCAATGTCAAAGTCCCCTGCCCTCGAAAGTTCGCCCCTACGGCTGTTTCGCTGGTCAGCACCGTGCCGTTGGATACCGTCAACTGACCGGTGCCGAAGGTGTTGCCTACCACAGTCGCGCCGTTGGGGACCGAGAGCTGGGTGCCACTCATCCAGACACTTCCCGTCGAACCGATGGCGTTCGCGCCGATGATCAATCCGTCGTAGAACAGGTGATTACCTCGAAACAGATTCAGGGTGGCCGGCGTCGAGCCGTTACCCACGACGAAGCTGGCTAGGAAGGAACCGTTGGATACAGTCGTGGAACCTGAAGTTAAGGTGCCGCCGTTGAGATTGAAAAGTCCTGCAGCGCCGTTGGTCACGAACAGTTGGTCCACCGCCACAGAGCCGCCGCTCATGGTAAATGCACCGCGCCGCACGTCAATCGAGCCAGTATTGCTGGCGTTGGTGAAGATCATATTGCCGCCGGTCGCCGTGATCGTTCCCACCGAACCGGGATTGAAACCGACAACTACACCTCCCCCCTGTACGACGCCGTTCGACACCGCCATCTTGCCCACGCCGGAACTGCCGACATTGAAACTGATGGCGTTAGTCACCACCAGACTTCCCCCCGTTACCCACACGGTGCCCGTCGTGCCTGCGAAGCCGCTCACGTTCAGACCGCCCACACCGACGAAGTTGGTTCCGCCAGCCAGTGTCAGCGTGCCCGACGAGCTGCCGAAAAACCCAACAAACTCCACGTTTGCCTGGAGGATCCCGTTGGAAACGGCCATTTGGCCGGACCCCGAATCACTAATATGTAACGAAGACGGGAAGGGGTTGGTAACGGAGATCACCCCGCCGTTTAGGGTTGCGATACCATCCAGATTGAATCCACCGTCCACGCGCAGGGCCGAGTTGGTGATCAGCAGCACGCCGCCACTGTTGAGACCCAAGACGTTGAATATGCGCAACGGTGTGGCAAGGCCGGCATTGGTTAGGGACAACGTGTTGATGGTGCCGACCGGACCCGATAGCGTCAAATTGCTGATGGTCATGGCGGCTGGGGAGCTACCCGCAGTGATGGCATCAATGGTCACGGTCTTGGTATTAGCGTTGGTGATGAAGGTGGCGGACTGCGCACTCGATGGCGGCGCGCCGAGTGACCAATTTGCGCTTGTCTCCCATTTGCCGGAGCTGTCTGTCCAGCTGTTAGGTCCTGCGGAGACCACCGCATTGCAGAGTGGGACATCTACGAGGATAGGGAAGCTAGCTGGAGAAGTGAATTGCGTCCCGTTGCGGTACTGAGCCTGTGCTTCCAGACGATTGGGAACGCAAGTGACTTGCGGAAGCTTGTCTACGTCATTGATGTTTACGGTGTATGAAATAGGAAGACATCGGACCGGCGCGGTTGTGGTTCCCGCAGGGCACCCGCCGCTGCCGGAGTTGTTGCACATAAGAGGAATTCCACCAACGGGCGTCACGTCGTTTGTGATGTTATTTGGCAACACCACCCTCATTACTCCCGACGAAAGCGCGCACGTATTCAGGGCCGGGAAGATCGTGAAACTGTAGAACACCAACTCTCCGTTCACCATCGGCTGTCCAGTGATGTTCTCATCGGTGCCCAAGTCGAGGATTCCGTTCCCATTCGAATCTCGAAACACTTGAAAGAACAGTTCGGCCCCCGTCCCGTTGCAGGTGCTACATCCGATCGAACAAACCGCCAGCGCTGATTGAATGGTTGTCCAACATAAGGCTGCTGTCGCCAAGAGCGTTAGAAAACGTCTGTTTTGAGTTGATAGTCTGATTTGCATGTTGTCACGCTCCAAATTCTCTGGTTTGACTTCCGTTCAATTCAATGCCGTTTGCTCTCCGGTTCGGCCAGCCGCTCCCTACAAGACCGTCACGTCACCTTGAATCTGTGTTGGACTTCACGTCACTTACTGCACCAGCCGCACGCGGTAATAGCGGGCGGGGAAGTTGGTCGCGCCGCCGACATCGAGATAGTTGGTCACCGTGCCGACGGTGTTGGTAACGATGAAGATATCGGCGAAACCGTTCGTCTGGTAACTTCCATTGCCGGTACCGGGGGTCTGTTGCAGCGCGTTGGTCTTGCCGCTGCCCATGGTCCACGTGACGGCGACGTTGCTGCCCGTGCGCGTGACGCTGGTAATGCGAAACGCCGAGGCGCTGTTGGTCGGGTCGGTGCCGGCCTGGAACTCCTGCAGGTTGCTCATCCCATCGCCGTCGGCGTCCGCGCTGGCCAGGTTCGGGTTGAACGGATCGAGACCGTACTGCTGTTTCCAGGCGCTCCGAATCCCGTCACCCACGGCGCTCAGGTTCGGGTCGAGCACCAGTTGGCTATACACCAACGTGCCGCCAGTGTGTAACAGGCGCGCGCACGCGTTGGTGACGACCAGCTTGTCCACGACCACGGTGCCGGCGCTCAGCGTGAACGTCCCGCTGCGGACTTCCAGCACCGCCGTGCCGCCGTTGGTCACGTACAAACTGCCCCCCGTCACATTGACGATCCCCGTGGACACGCACCCCACGAACCCGACGGTCATGTTCGAGAACACGCTGGTGCTGCCGCCGGCCAACTCCAGCGTGCCGGTGTTGCCGGCGCTGGCGCCCACCAACAACCCCGGTGTTCGGGTCGTGCCATTGGACACGAGCATGGTGCCGTCGGCCAGGTAGGAAACAACCATCCGGTCGTGCAAGATCGGGTCCTCGAACGCGGGCGACAGGCCGAGCACTACTTCCAGCGTGCCGCCGTTGACGGTCGTCGTATGATTGCCGTTGATGCGCAAGCCACCGTGCGCCCGCACGGAACCGCCGCCGGCCACCGTCAGGCTGCTCTCGCTCCCAAAATTGTCGCCAATCAACACACTGGCCGCTTCCACCACGCCGTTGGACAACGTGACGCGTCCGACGCCGCCGGTGCTCAGGAGCGACCCGCCGTTGCCCACCGCGAACACGCCGTTGGTCACGAAGACCGAACCGCCGGTCATCGTCACGATGCCGGTGGCGCCGAGGGACGTGCCCACGACCAGGTTGCTCAACACGTTCAGCGTCCCGCCGATTTGCGTCAGCGTGCCGAGATTGTCGAAGCCGACGAAGCCGCTCTGGAACGTGGCGACGCCGTTCGAGATTATGAATTCGCCCGGATGCGTCATCCCGGCCCAGAACGGGGCATTGGTCGCGTCAATCGTCCCGCCATCCAGAATGCCATCGTTAACGGAAAACCCACACGCGTTGCAGCCGCCGAGGATGTGGGCGATCCCGCCGGCCTTGATGACCATCTGGCCTGCGCCGCCGAGGCTGCTGCCGAGGAGGACACCCCTGGCAGTAACGCTGGCGTTTTGAATGGTCATCTGGGCGAAGCCAGCCCCGGTGTTGAGCGCGCCGCCGTTGCCAATACCAATCACGCCGTTCGGGACCGTGAGCGTCCCGCCGATGAACGAGAGCAAGGCCGTCGAGCCCACGCCCGAGCCGGCGGTGAGGTTGCTCGACACCATCATCAACGCGGTGTCCTGCACGGTCAGGGTGGCCGTCGAGTTCGAGCCGACCGCGAGGCTGGTCAGGGCGGTCAACAGCGTGGCATTGGACGAGACGGTTACGGTGGCGACGCCGTTGTTGGCGATGATGGTCGGGGCGTTGGTGATAATGAGCGCGCCGCTGGTGACGCTGACCGTGCCGGTCGAGCCGGCAACCGCGCCGACCGACAGACTGTTGGCCGTCACGAGGGTGGCGCCGTTGGTGAGGACGAGGTTGTCGCTGGTGAAGGTGCCGCCGTTGACGATGAGCGTGGCTCCGTCGAGGCGGAGCAGGGCGGTGCCAGCGGCATTGGTGACGAAGAGCGCGCCGCCATCGTTGAGCAGGAGTTGATGTCCCAGGCCGCTGTTGCCCACGGAGAGGACGCCCGAGCAGACCCAGACCGAATTGGTGCCCGTGACCGTCGCGGTGTGGTTGCTGCCGTTGGGCGTTCCGATGTTGGCATTGGCACTGAAGGCGGTCGCCGCGTTGCTGACGACGAACCGGGCGCCAGTGCTGGCGCCGCCGATGTTGAGCGTGCCCGTGTTGCTCCAGGTCGAACCGGGATCGCTGACGAGGACGACGTTGCCATTGGCACTGGCGCTGTTGCCGAGGACGACGCTTACGCCGGCGAACGCTGCGCCGTTGGAAATGACAATGGCGTTGCCCGGGTCGCTGTCGCGGATGCTGAGGCTGCCCGTCGCCGTCCACAGGGAGTTCGTGCCCGTGACCAGCACGTTGTCGTTGAAGCCGGGGACGCCTCCGATGGTGGTCAACGGGGTGACGAGCCGACCGCCGCCGGTGACGACCACGTGGTTGCTGGAGCCGGTGGCGCCCAGTTGAAACTCGGTGTCCACTCGCACGGCAGAATTGCTGATGACGAGGATGCCGTTGTCGATCAGCGAGAACAGGCTGAGGACGTGCAGCGGCGTGTTGGTGCCGGCGCTGGTCAGTTGCAGCGTGTTGGCGCTGACCGTGAGGTTATTGATGGTCATGGTGGTCGGCGAATTGGTCGTGGTGGCATCAATGGTGACGGTGTTGTTGCCGGCGTTGGTAATGAGGTCGGCGTTGTCGCTGACAGACGGCGCGAAGGCCAGCGACCAGTTATTGCTGTTCTCCCATTTGCCGTTGCTGTCGATCCAACTGTCGGGGGTCTGGGCGCTGGCGGTCGTGGCCAGGCCGAAGCCCAAGGCGAGGACGGCGAGGAATCTGGTTTTTATGATCGTCGCTCCTTTGTGGGGCAACCACAAAACAAGCCAGGGCACAAACGTGGTGTGTGTCGATGGACCGCTTTACAGTGCGCCCCGCGTGATACGCTCTTTAACGTCATTGTGCCACGACCCCGGTGGAAAGCATCGAGCAAACGCATCGTGACGCCAGCCGCTTCACTTCTCCGGCACGGCAGCAGACCAAAGCCTCGCCAGAAAGTCCAGTAAATTCGGGCTTTCCGAGGCTACAGCGAAGGAACCCGCTTGGTCGAATGGGTGGGTTGGTGCTCTGGGGCATATCTCCCCCGGCACCGGTTCACGTATTCTCTCTAACGGTTCTCCAACGCATACGCAATGGCCTGCTCGGTGCTCATTCCGCGTCCTGCTGACCAAGCCGTTGCGAATGCTTCATTATTCAATTGGGTGCGAATGGCGGCAACTTGCCGGTCGTATTCCGCACTGCTGAAGGAGACGGGTTGACCAGTGCCGAGACCCGCGCGCAAGCCATCCGCGATTCCAAACATCTGCGCCGCCCGATTCGATTGACGCTGAATCCCGGCGAGCATGGCAAACCCTTCGATGCAGGCGGTGATGCCGAGCCTGTCATCGAGCTCCTGAAAGAGCGTCAAGCTCTGTTGGTAGAAGGTCAGCGCTTTGGCAAACTCACCTTGCAATTGCATCAACTCCCCATAGTTGCGCAGCGAAGCCGCCACGCCCTTTTTGTTCCCCAATTCCCGGTCGATCGCAAGGCTCTCTTCCAACAGGGCATGGGCCCGGCGGAAGTCTCCTTGTTCCTCGGCCAAAACCGCCAGGTTCGTGAGCGACTGGGAAATGCCCGCCTTGTCCCCGATCTTTCTCCGGAGCGCCAGGCTTTCCTCCTGCAACGCGCGCACCTTTTCAAGGTCACCCTGCGCCTGCGCCATGTTTCCCATATTATTAAGCAGGGTCGCGATGCTGACCGTGTCACCCAGTTCACGCCGGATCGACAACGCTTCTTGATAGAGCGCCGCGGCCCGCTCCAAATCGTTCTGCTCTTGTGCATACGTTCCCAATGCATGCAGCGAGGTGGCGATGGCGCTCTTGTCGCCGAGTTTTCTGCGGATGGACAAACCTTTTTCCTCGCTGGCTCGTGCTTGTCCATAGTCACCATGTCTCCACGCCACCGATCCGAGGTTGTGGAGTGCGCGCGCAATCCCACGTTCGTCGCCCAACTGTTGCTGCAAAGCCAACTGCTCTTCAAAGAGCGTCTTGGCCCGCGCCGAATCTCCCTGGCAGGTTGCCAAATTGCCAGCCGCATCCAGTGCTGCGGCTCGCAGGTCCGGCGTCAGGGCGACTCTGCCCGACAAGCATTGCTCCAGCCATCCCAGTCCCTCTCTCCAATGGCCACGCAACTCCCAAAATCGCCAAATCGCTTTCGCCAACCGCACCGCGAGATTGACGTCATTCAGTATCGTCCACTCCAGGACGGTCCGGAGGTTGTCATGCTCGAACTCGAGACGTTGCAGCCACGATCCCTGGTCCGGGCCTGACAACTGTGAGCCCGCGCGCTCCGCCAACTGTACGAAAAACTCCCGATGCCGCGCCCGCGCGCTCGCGTGATCCGAGGAGCTTTCCAGTTTTTCGCCCGCATACTGGCGGATAGTCTCCAGTAATCGGTAATGAGTTTGCTGATCCTCGTCCACCTCGATGACCGACACGAGCGATTTGTCCACCAGTTCCGAAAGCAGGTCGAGGATTTCACCGCGCTGCAATTCGTCACCCACGCAGACGGACTCGCCCGTTTCCAGCGCGAACCCGCCGGCAAAGACCGCCAGCCGACGGAACAAGATGCGCTCCTTCTCCGCCAATAAATCGTAGCTCCAATCCATCGTCGCCCGTAGCGTCTGCTGCCTGGGCAGCGCGGTTTCGGCGCCGCGCGTCAACAATTGGATGCTATCGTCCAGCCGCGAGGCGATTTGTTGCACCGTCAACATCTTGACCCGCGCTGCCGCCAATTCGATGGCCAGTGGTATGCCGTCCAAGCGTCGGCAGATGTGCGCGATTTCCCGCACGTTGCCATCGGTCAGCGCAAAACGCGGCTGATTGGAGGCGGCGCGCTCGGCAAA
>JBGOTY010000021.1:0-19224 GCA_041476745.1 Verrucomicrobiia bacterium
CCCTTGTAATAGGCTTGCAACATCGCCTCGAGTTTGGGCACGTCCAGATCAAACATGCGCGCGATCAACCCGAGCACGAACATGTTCTTGCCCTTGTCCTTCGCCGTGCCGCCGATGGCTTCGACCGTTTGTCCTGTGATGGGCACGCCGATCGCGCGGTAGCGTTTCTGGTTTGGATCGGGCTGCACGTTGTCGCTGTCGTAGATGAGGATGCCGCCGTCCCGTAGCGTGCTAATGTGATCGTTGTAGGAATGCTGGTAGAAGGTGACGAGGATATCCACGTCGTCACCCGCGCTCAACACTTCACCCGTGCCGAGACGCACCTGATAAATACTGGGTCCACCCGAAATCGTGGCGGGAATCGTCATGTAGGTGATGACGTCTTTGTCCGTACGTCCGGCCAACCGGGCCAGAAAACCGCCGATGGCCTGAATACCGTCCTGTGAATTGCCGGCAAACCGAATTACTGCGTCCTGGATTCTTCGCGCACCTGGCGGCCGCTGGCCGCCCGGCGCGGTGGAGGAATCTGCCACTTTTTCATCAATCATCTTTGTATCCTTGAAAGACTGCGCTGCTGCGAACGTTTCACCCGAGACTGGGCGACTACATAGGGAATATTAACAAAGGACTACCCGCTGTCAACCACGAGACCGTTTGGATGTGGGAAAAGCATTTGACCGTGCGGGGGGGTTGAGATATTTTGCGGGTGGTAACCCACAGAATACGCCATGGCTGAGAAGAATAGCACCAATATCAATCGACTCGCCAACGACTTCTATCAGAAGGCGCTAGCGGCGGCGGAACGCAAGAATCTCGACTATGCTATCGAGATGTTCATCCAGACCCTCAATATCGAGCCAAACTTCACAAAGGCACGGGAGTATTTGCGGGCCATCCAGATGAAGAAAACGGAGTCGGCTGGCGGCCTGAAGCGCATGTTCACCGGCGCCAAGCTCACCCCGCTGCTGACCAAGGCCAAGCTCTCGGTGTCGAAGAGTCCCAATGAGGCCATGACCCTTGCCGAACAGGCCCTGACGGAAGATCCCAAGAACTCCCAGGCCTTGTGGGTTCTCGCGGAAGCCGCCGAGGTTGCCAAGCATTCCGAGACTGTTGTCCAGACGTTGGAGACGTACACGCGACTCAATCCTCGCGACACGAAGGCGCTGCATTGGCTCGCGCGTTCCTATAAGGAGACGGGCCAGCACGAGCAGGCGAGAGAGACCTATGAACGCCTGCTCCAGATCAATCCGAACGATTTCGAGGCGCAGAAGGGCACCAAGGATTCGACTGCGGACGGCGCCATGGCCGGTGGCGGGTGGGAAGAGAGCACCACATCTTTCCGTGACAAGCTCAAGGACAAGGATGAATCCATCGCTCTGGAGCAGCAATCGCGCATGGTTCGCGCTGAGGATATGCTGGAAAACCTCATCAAGGAGAAACTCGAAGCGCTCGCCAAGGAACCCGAGAATTCTGTCATCCAGCGCGAACTGGGCAAACTTTACGCGCAGCGGGAGAATTTCGACGAAGCTCTGCGCTACCTGGAATTGTTGTATGCGAAGGAGGGCGGTTCTGATCCCTCGCTGGAGCGCGAAATTGGCGATACGAAAATCAAGCGGCTTGAATTCAAAATCAGCGGACGGAAGAAAGAACTCGAGAAGAAACCCGCCGACCCGACGCTGACCAGCGAGATCGCCGCCCTGGAAACCGAACTCGACCAACTCAAGCTCAGCGAAGCCGAGCGTCTTGTTGAACGTTACCCGAATGACCTCATGTACCGTTACGAATTGGGCTCACTGTATATGAAGACGGGGAATATCGACGGCGCGGTCGAGCAATTGCAAAAGTCCCGTGGCCAGCCGCAGCGTCGGGTTGCCTCCCTCAATCAACTCGGCCAGTGCTACCAGCAAATGGGCCTTCACGATATGGCCATTGACACGTTCAACGAGGCCATCACGGAACTTCCAGTAATGGACGGGCTGAAGAAGGAGTTGCTGTACAACTTGGGGACCGCCTACGAACTCATGGGCGATCAAGAAAAGTCCACCGCCGCGTACAAGGAGATCGCCAAGGTCGATTTCAGTTTCCGTGACGTGCGCGAGAAAATCATGCGCAAGTCCGCGCCGAAAAAGCCGTAACTCGGCGGCATTGCGTTAGGCCGGCAAGCAATGAACATGCAGAGAGCGACCTTTGCTCTATCGCTGGCGACATTGTACCTCGTTGTCGTCTTGCTTGTCGTTGTTCTTCATCGGGAATCGCAGAATTCTAACATACCGTCTTCCCAAGAGCTGCCGGACTCCAGGGCCGCTGGGGGGCCGAATCGTTTGGTACAGCCACTCCAGAATTCGCGGAGATCTTCCTTCTCTGTTCCGGCAAGTCAGACTTCCTCAGGTGGCATACCGCGACCGGGTGGCCCCATTCTCGCGCCACCACCAGCAAAGCCTGAGACCCAAACGGAGCCGCCTGTCTCTCCACCGTCCCAGAGGGAATCAACAGGCGTGACCACTCCGATTGTTGTGCAAGTTTCCCAAAACGGCGCGACGATCACCGGCAAGGTCCAGTGGCTGGGGGCCGTGCCAAAGCCCAAAAAGATCAACTTCGCCGCCGATCCGCATTGTGCGGACATGCATCCCAACCCTGTCCCTGCAGAAGATGTTGTCGTCAACGAGAATAGTACGCTCCGCAATGTTTTTGTGTACGTGAAGGAAGGACTCGAAGGCCTGGCTTTTGAACCGCCCAAAGCCGCCGTGACGCTTGAACAACGGGGGTGCCTGTACCAGCCGCGTGTCCTGGGAATCATGGCTCGTCAGCCGCTGAAGATCGTCAACAGCGACAATACTCTCCACAACATTCATGTGTTGCCCCGGTTCAACCGCGAGTTCAATATCGGTCAGCCCAATGAGGGCATGGTCGCCACCCGCGCCTTCGACCAACCGGAAGTGATGATCCCGGTCAAATGCGACGTTCATTCTTGGATGAAGGCGTACATCGGCGTGCTCGAGCACCCGTTTTTCAGTGTTACGGGAGACGGTGGCTCGTTTCAAATCGGAGGCTTGCCGCCCGGCAACTATCTCGTAGAGGCCTGGCACGAGGTTTACGGGGTGCAGTCGCAGTTGGTGACGGTGGCGGATCAAGAAACGAAGGAAGTTGGCTTCACCTTTGGCAAGAACTGAGACCGAGAATCAGTTTGCATTGAGCCTGGTCCAAAGATCCCGCAAATCGCGCAACCCGGTGCCCTCCCCTTCATGTCGATTCAGGAGAACAGCGCTCATCCCCGCGGCCTCCGCGCCACCCACATCCTCCTCGATGCTATCCCCCACGTGGGCGGCCCGGTTCGCCGCGACACCGGCGCTACGGAGCGCTGCGTGAAAAATCTCCAATGCCGGCTTCTCGACTCCCGCTTCACAGGAGATGGTGATGGAATCGAAGTAATGCGCCAACCCCATCTCGTCGAGCAAGGGACGCAGACGCTCGTCCCAATTGGAAATCACGCCAACGTGCAGGCCCCGCGAGCGGGCTTCGCGCAACGTGTCCTCCACTTCCGGGAAAACCTGCCACGCATCGGCGTGTCCAAAGATCTCGAAGAGTTCCTCAAAGCACGTCTGGTTCTCCTGACCCAATGTGCGGAAGACGACTTCGCGCCACCAGTCCTTCCGTGAAACGGTCAACCCCGGTTGTTTCAAGGTGGCCCATGATTCGCGAAAGGCGCGCTCCATGCCCTCCGCTGTGACGGTCATTCCATGGCGATTGGCCACGGAGGCATAGATCGCCCCCACCGACGGTCGCGGCTTCACCAGCGTGCCGCCCACGTCGAAGAACAGGGCACGCAGGGGCGCACGGCTCACTGCAATACCAACTCCGTTTGGGTTTTCGCCCTGGTCGGGTGCGCGAACCCGAGCTGGTCCAACGCTTCGCCGACGAGAAACAGCGAACCGGTGATGACGATGGCTTCGGCATTCTCGCTTCGGGCTTGCCCGTACGCTTCCGCCAGGTTCCCAGCAATCGTGATCCGCAACCGGGGATTCGTAGCCATGCACCAACGCGCCAACTGGTCGGGATCACACGTGCGTTCACTGTTGACGGGCACACAAAAGATGCGCTCGGCCAGGGGTGCGAGAATTTGGCACATCTGGTCGTAGTTCTTGTCCCGCAAAACGCCGAGGATCAGCGTCAGCTTCTTGCCGGCACAACGCTCTCGCAGCGTTGCGGCAAGCCGATCGGCCGCGGCGGCGTTATGCGCTCCGTCGAGCACCACCGTCGGATTGTGATTCACAATTTGAAATCGTCCCGGCCAAGTCGTTTGCGACAGCCCCTCGGGAACTTGCGACGCCGTGCCGGGTAGTCCGGACGCTTCGAGGGCGGCGATAGCTGTGGCACAGTTGATCGTCTGGTGGGCGCCGAGCAACGGGATTGTGATCGGGCCGTAGTCGTGGCGCGTGCCTGTCAGTTCGACGCGCTGGCCTTGCTCGTCCTCGCTGAGTCGCGTGGCGCGCACATCCTGACCGACAATGGTGAGCGGGCAGCCTTGGGCGGTTGCTGCCGCCCGGATGACGCGGAGAACTTCTTCGGCCACGGAAGCAGTAACGACCGGAATGCCCGGTTTGATGATCCCGCATTTCTCCATCGCGATCTGCGGGAGTGTCTCACCGAGATACTGGGTGTGGTCGAAAGCGATGTTGGTGATGACGGAAGCGAGGGGTGTAATCACGTTCGTTGCGTCGAGGCGGCCGCCCAGGCCCGTTTCCCAAACGACCACGTCGATTTTCTGTTCCTGAAAATACTGGAGCGCCACGGCGGTGACGGCCTCGAAGAACGTAGGCGCGCGAAACTCGGGATGCGCGGCGACCCTTTCGAGAAGCGGCTTGAGCTGCTCCACCAGCCGCACCACATCGGCTTCGGCAATGGGCTGGCCGTTGATCTGAAACCGCTCGCAGAACGACACGAGGTGCGGCGAGGTGTAGAGCCCGGTCTTGTAGCCGGCCCTGGTCAAGACCGCGTGAAGCATCGCGGCGACACTCCCCTTCCCGTTCGTGCCGGCAATGTGAATGAAGCGCAGCGAATTCTGCGGGTCGCCTGTTAAGCGCAGCAAATAGCGCATCGTCTCCAGGCCGAGTTTCTGGCCGAAGAGCCGAATGCCGTACAGATAGTCGATGGTTTCCGGGTAGGTCATAATTACTTCTTCGGCTCGGCGGAGACCCGCCCTACCGGCGATTTTGACCCAACGCTAATCTACCGCTTTGAACTTGCGCCCGCCGCGTCCCGAAAAATAATCGAGTAACTGCACGATTGTTTGCTTGAGTTGTTTCCGATGCACGATGAGATCGACCAGGCCGCGGTCGCGGAGAAACTCACTGGTCTGGAAACCTTCGGGCAGCTCTTGTTGCGTGGTTTCCTTGATCACGCGCGGGCCCGCAAAACCGATGAGCGCTTTTGGTTCGGCGACGATCACGTCACCCAGCGACGCGTAACTGGCCATCACACCAGCCGTGGTCGGATGCGTGAGGATCGAGATGTAGGGCAGCCCGGCCTTGGCGTGCAACGCGAGCGCGCCGCTCGTCTTGGCCAGTTGCATGAGGCTGAGAATGCCCTCGTACATCCGCGCGCCGCCGGATGCGGAGACAATGATCGCCGGAATCTTCAGCTCGGTGGCCTTCTCGATTGCCCGCGTGATCTTCTCGCCGACAACCGAGCCCATGCTGGCACCGAGGAAACTGAAGTCCATTGCTGCCAGCGACGTATCGTGACCGTCGAATTTGCAGAGGCCGATCATCACGGCGTCGTTCATGCCCGTCTGGCGCTGGTACGTGCGCAACCTCTCTGAATAGGCCGCCACGCCCGTGAATTTCAGCATGTCCACGCTCGCCATGTCGGCATCGAACTCGCGGAAGGTGCCCTCATCGGCCAGCATCGCGATGCGCTCGGGGGCGGTCATCGTGAAGTGGTAATCGCACTTGCTGCAGACTTTCGCATTGGCCGCGAGTTCCTTGCTGAAGATGATCTCGCCGCACGTCTTGCACTTCACCCACAAACCGCTGGGGATCTCGTGCTTCTTCGTCTTGGTCTCGGAAATCTTCGGCTTTTCTTTTTCTTCAAATACCGCCATGACGAGCCTCCGCGCGTGACGGCAAGGGCCACGACATCTTTTGCCCCCGCCAACCGTAAAACTTTAGCACAACTGCCCCGCCTTGCACCAGTCGGAAAAATACCGGACTGCGGTCAGCCAAATCGACTGATCAGCAGATGATACAAGCTGCGCACATCACGTGAATGATCATTTTCTTCGTCTAACTACACTCCACGCGCGACGGCAAGGGCCACGACTTCCCGGGTTCCGGCAGACCGCAACGCCTTGGCACAACTGTCCAGCGTTGCACCGGTCGTAAACACATCGTCCAATAGCACGAGGCGTTTGCCGGCAAAAGCGGTCCCGTCGCGCACCGCGAACGCGCCGCGCATGTTCCTCGCTCGTGCCTCCGCACTGAGTTTCGTTTGTGTCGAGGTGTCTTTCACCCGGCGAAGACGCCCCTTCACAACCGGGATGCCCAATGCCTTACCCAGTGCATCCGCAAGGTATTCGGCCTGGTTGAATTCCCGCTGGCGTTGTTTGCGCGGATGCAACGGCACGGGGACGATGGCGTCCACTTCCTGCCAGTCGATCCAGCGCCGGGCGGCGACCTGCAACCAATCCACCAGATGCGGGCCAAAGTACATTTCACGTTGATACTTGAACCCTAAAATGCAGTCGCGCACGATGCCTTCGGCCCGGCACGCGGCGACAGCGCGTGAAAAATAAAAGCGCAAGTCCTGGCAATAACCGCAGACAAAGGTTTCGCCCGTGACCGTGCCGGTGAACGGCGAGGCACATTGCTGGCAAAACGGTGGCTCAATGAGTTTCGCCGAAGCGAGGCAATCGGGACAGACGATGCCCGGCTCGGTTTCGGAAAGCGGACAACTGCAGAAGGGACAGTTCCGCGGCCAGACTATGTCGCAGGCGCGACGCCACCAGAGCTGGACAGCCCCGGGGCGCACAGTGGTTTGAGCTTGTTCTGGCATAGCCATGCAACCAACGCGAGCAGTACTGCGAGCACGGGCCACGCGGCCTTGTCTTCAATAATCTGGTAGGCTCCCAGCCAGCGGGCGAATTCATTGGCCAGGACCCACCCCGCGTGCAATCCGATGGAGAGATATAATGCCCTCGTCCGCGCATAAGCCAATCCCAAAATACAGCCGGCCAAAAACAACGTCACGAACCCCACGAGGACATCCCGTTCACCAACCGACCGCGTGACACTGCCCCTGAGGCACGTCAACCCACTGCTCCACGTAACTTGATCCGCTGGAATGGTCACGTGCGTCGGCTTCACAAAATGCAACGCGGAATAAATCACGCTCGCCAGAATCACGGCGGCAACGACATTCATTCCCCGTTGCAACGCGCCCTGCAGCGCCCCACGGAAAAATGTTTCCTCGATTAGCGCGACGACGATGCCCGTGACCAAAAAGCGCAGGACAGCGCCGGTCATCTGCGCCGCCGACTTGTCGAAATTGACGGAACGACTTCTCATCGCGACCTCGATGACGATCAACAGCGCGAACGATCCCAAGCCGAGCGCAAAGCCGATGAGAACATGCCTCCACCCGCCGCCAATTTTCACATAGCCCAGGTCGCTCCACGAGCGAAACCCGACGCTGCGCAGGAGCGGCCACAAACCGGCAAACGCGACAATCAGGATGGCGCGGTCGAAGATGCGATGGAATGGTTGCCGGGCAAGGGAGCCGACGGCGGGAACCTGCGCGGCGACCGCCTGTAGAGCCCAAAACAACCACGGCGCCAGCAGCGCGCCCAGCAAGACGACGGCGACGGCATACAGGCCGATGGCCTTGGACGTTCTCAATTACGATTCGGTCGGGCGGTGAAGTTCCTGTGGCGTGAACGGCTTGCGCCGCTGGACTTCGTTGTCCTGTTTCTCCGAGGGAGAGCCGGGAGCGATGATTTCGCTGTAGCGAATCGACGTGTGCGGAATCCAGTACACTTTCGTGTCCGGCTCGACAGGCCGTTCCTGGGGCAGACGAGACTCCAGATCGGGCTGCTCTTGAAAACGGCGACCGCTGACGCGCAGCCCGGTTTCGTCCACATCGGTGACAATCCCTCGGACCACTTCGCGTGGCGTCTGGATATGAAACCGGCGCAATACAATCTTGATCCGCTGGTTAAGTAGTCCGGTGGTGTCCATGAGGTTCCTCCACGGTGAACGCGCGACTCAATGCCCGCGGTGACTACTGCGTGATGATATCGCCATCCTCCAACTTCAAGGCTTTGACCTTCGTCGACTGGCGATCCGTCGGGTTCTCCACCGCCGGCTGAGGCTCAGCGACGACCGGCCGATTTGCCGGAACCGGCGTGCCGCTACTGGTCCTACGGGAGGTGGCGGGATTAGTCGCCGAATTGGCATCGGGGAAATAATGCTGCTCCAATTCTTCGCTCACACCCAACATCTTCAAGCGCCGCCTGGCCTCGCCCACGGCCGCTGTATCGGTGCGCAGCACCGTGGGCCGGATAAAGATGATCAACTCGGTGCGCTTTTTGTTGTTCTCCTGGCTCTTGAAAATCTGACCGAGAATTGGAATGTCGCCAAAGAACGGCGTTTTCGTTGTCGTCAACGACTTCGTTTGCTGGATCAACCCGCCCAAAACAATCGTGCTCTTGTCTTGAACGGCCAGCGATGATTTTGCTTCCCTTTTCAGAATTGTCGGCACGATCGTGCCGCCGATGTTGACGTTGGCGCCGAGATCGTTCACTTTCTGTTCGACGTCCATCCGGACGTAGCCATCGGGATTGATCCGTGGAGTCACCTTCAACTCGATCGCGACGTCCTGATACTGGATGCTGGAGGTTACCCCGGAGGTGGACAGCGTACCCGAACCGCTAATCAGCGAGGACGTTTGCGAGGTGGGGACGGGAACCGACTCGCCGACGGTGATAGTCGCCTCCTGGTTGTCCATCGTCTGGATGACGGGTGTCGAGAGCACCTTGCTGTTCGAGGTGCTGGCAAGCGCGTGGATGACCGTATCGAGGTTCAAATTCCGAAACGTGGTAAAGTATGTCAAACCGCCCGCGCCCGACGCCAATGCCGCCGCGGTCGGCAGGTTGCTGGCGATCGCGCTGAACGGCGACAACTGAACGGGCGTATTGCCATCCGTGCTATTACCGCCGGTCCCGGATACCTCGCCGGCCTTCCACAGCCGGCTGAAGAGATCAACCCCGACATCCAGTTCATTGTTGAGTGTCAGCTCGGCGATCACTACTTCGATCTGCACCTGGGCCACCGACGTGTCCATGCTCCTGACCAATTGCTCGATGCGCGCCATATCTTCCTTGGTCGCCATTACCAAAAGTGAATTTGTCCGCGGATCGGGTAGAATGCGTACGCCCGCGGCGTATTGCAGGAAACCAGTGTCCACGCCACTGCCGGCGGAGCCGCCGGATACCGGTGGCGGCGGGATGGACGGCGGTCGGGCCCCCGTCGTGGTGCCCGGAGTGCCCGTGGTGCGTCGCACCGGCGCAGCAGATGCCGAGCCCGTAATGAGTGAGTTCAAAAGCGAAGCAATGTCCTCGGCGGTGGCGTAGTTGAGTTCAATCACCTTCATCACCACGTCCGGCTCAACCTTCGCGTCCAGCTCGGCAATCAGTTTATCGAAAAAACCGAAGTTACTCGGCCGCGTCAGGATGAAAATCTTGTTGGTGCGTTCGTCGGCGGCCATGATGACCTTGCCTTCGACGACGGATTCTTCAGCAGCCGCGGCGCCCGGTTGCCCCGGCTGCACCGGGCGGCGAATTTGCCCCGGCAACTGGGGAGGTTGACCCGGTTGACCGGATACGGTGGCGTGCCCGCCAGCCTGCTCGGCCTCTTGAATAATCGTCTGCAAACGCGCCATGACGTCGGAGGCCTTGGCGTGGGCGAGAACATAGGAATGCATTTCCATGCGCAGCATCGACGGCTGGTCGACGTACGCCACAATCTCCATCATCTGTTTGAGATTGGCTGCCGTTTCCGAAATCAGGATGCTGTTGGACTTTTGCAGCGGCACCAACTGACCGTACGGGTGCAGGTACGGTTGCAGTACCGCGATGACCTCCGGGGCCTCCGCAAATTTCAACGGGATGATCTGTGTCCCCAGCGTATCGGCCGGTGCTGTCACCTTGCCAACCGGGAGGCCCTCCTGTTTGGCCGTGCCGATCTGGACGACCTTGAGGAATTTTTCACCGAGCGGGATGGCCGCGATGCCGTTGATTGCGAGCACACTGTCGAGCGCCTGGAGCGCATCACTCTTGGTCAGCTTCGACTGGCTTCGGAAGTTGATTACGCCCGCCAGGGTCGGTGCCGCGATGATCGACTTGCCCGTCAGACGTGCGTACCATTCGAGGATGGCGGTGACTGGGGCGCCCTGAAACTGAAAGTCGATCGTCTCTGCCTCGGGCGGCTCTGCGGCCCGTGCCGGCGACGGTGCTGGCGCCGGCGGTGGCGGCGTGGGGATTTTGACGGCAGCCGAGAGGTTCGATAGCGGTTGTGGCGCCTGTGCTGAGGGCGGCGTCACCGGCGTTTGTGGCTGTGAAACCTCCGTGATCTCTTGCGTGGGGCTCTTGCTGACCGCGTTCTCATTGTTCGTTGGAGTCTGATTGGGCGGCACTATGGGAAAGGGCAGCGGTGGTGGCGTCGCCGATGCCGGTTCGACATTCGTTGCCACGGCGGCGTTGGTCACCCCTTGGGCGCGGGCAACCTCGTCCGATCCGGCGGCGGTCAGGAAAAACAGCGACGCCGACAGTCCCACCATCAAAACACGTATTCTCAATTGTCTCACTTATCCTCCCCGTCGAAACGGAATGCGGCGAACTCCCGGTTGCACAGGCACCGGCCCGGGCGATATCCCGGGAATGGCCGGTTGTGGCTGTGTGCCCAGGGCTGGCGGCGCCGCGCCGACCCCAGTTTTGGTCTCCAACAACAGCGTGGCGACTTCCAATCCTTGTTTCAGTACAAGTTTCACCTGGGCCTTATCCGCCTTCTCGATCTTCACCACGGTCGTGTCCCCGATCGTTTCGCCTTCCGCTTTGAAATAGGTCTGGCTGCCTTCCTTGTCGAAGATAATTGCCAGGAGCGGTTTCGTATCGTCCTCCTTGACCGTTCCCACGAAAGTGTAGTGAGCGGAAAAAGAGGGTTGTTGCACATTCTCCGTGCCATTCATCGCCCCAAAGGGTAAGCGCTCGACGATAATCTGGTAACGTGAGAAGTCGTGCGGCGTGTCCGTGGCGTGAACGACCGCCCCAACCAGATTCGCAGTCAGCGCGGACACAATCGCAATATTCCTCGCAGAGTGTTGATTCACGAGTTGGTACTCCCCGGTTTGGCGTACAGGGCACGCACCTGGATGTCGCAGCGCAGAATGCCCGGATTCTCGGGGCGCGGTGAGAGCGTCAGTTGCTCGACGCTCATGAAGCCAGCGCCTGTTTGCAGCGCGAAGAGAAACTTCACGAGCGACTCCGTTGTCGCTTCGACGGTACACTGGACCGGCAGCACACGATACACGCCTTTGTCTTCCTCCGTCATCTGGCGCGTCGCGTTGATTTGAACACCGCAACTGCTTGCCACCTGCTGGATCTTCTTCGCGACGTCGGAAGTATACTTGAAATCCTCGGTCTGTTGTCCCAGCCCTTTCTTGAGTTCGTCATACTCCTTCTGCCACCCTGCCCTATTCTGAATCGTCGTCTGCATGCCGGCGAGTACGCGTTGCTTGCTCTTGAGCTGGATGCCCGTTTCTTTCCAATTACGCAGAAGAGGAACGACGAGAAAATAGTTGATGCCCAACACGATCGCCGTGATGGTAATAACCAATACCCCGCGTTCTCGCTTGGTGATTTTCATCGTCCCACGGCCGTTCCCGGCCCCGCGGCGGTTCTGAGAGTACAAGTCAGGTCAAACTTCGTCAAGCCGCCCACGGTGTCACTGCGGCCCGAGACTTTCGAGAACAGCTCGCACTGCTGAAGCCGGCTTTGGAAATCGAGCGCGATCGCCCCCGACGGCGCCTGCCCCTTGAGGGACAATGTCAAATCCTTCTTGAACGCAAAGGAATTCAACTGCATGTCCTTCGGCATGCGCGTCGTGATCTCGCGCAGGACCTCCAGCGCCGAGAATTTTGTGTCGAGTTGGTTGCGCATCGCAATCAACTTGCCCTGCAGCTCCCGCGCAGCGGCGGACTCTCCCTGCCGGCTCTTGATTTCCCTGCTGACCCGATTGAGCTGTGCGTTCTTTACTGCCAATAGGGTCAGGAACACCGCCAGTGCCAGCACGTAAACGATCCCCACCGCAATCGCACCGCGAATGAGCCGTCGCCGCAAGGCCTTGATTTGGCGCTTCTGCCGCCACTCCTCCGGCAAGAGGTTCAACTGTGTCGTCTCACCCGTCGCGTATTGCAGGCACAGGCTTAGGGCCGCCGAGGGCACGGCGCCGTTCGTGAGGAACGACGATTGGGCGCTCAGGCCGTTCGCGACTTTTTCCGCAAACGCCTTCAGTTCTTCGCCGGGCGCAAGGAAGATGACGCCACCCATCGCCCGTTCCGGTTGTCCAGCCTCGGTCGCGACAAACGTGCGCTGCAGTTCTTCGCGCAACACGGATTCGCCTTCCGCTCCCAGCACGAGGGAACGCACCGCCAAGGGCACGACTTGCGAGTACACAATCACATCTGCGGAAACCAAACCCAGGATCACCAGCACGTTCAGGCGGTCATCCGTCGCCAACAGGTTGCGCCGGGCCAGCGCGCGGAACATGGCCAACGCATCGACCGAGACCATTTCCGGCTGTAATCCCGCTGACTCCAGCGCCTCCACGCGCTCATTGACCTTGGCCTTGCGCGCAATGGCCACCAGCACTCGAGTTTGCCCATCGGCGACCGCCAATGGCTCGAAACTGTAAACGACTTCCTCCAGCGGCAGGGGCGTGATGTTGTCAATCTGCAGATCAAGCATCTGCTTCAATTCGGTGGGTTCGGTCGCGGGCAGGCGCAGGACCTGGCAGAGCACGTCTTCGCAACTCACGGAAGTGACGACGCGATGCTCGCGGGAATCGAATTGCTGGCGGAGCGACTGCGCCGCATTCTGCCATTGCGGCGGTGCCTCCGGCATCCCGGCGGGCGGTACGGCGCTGGCAGAGGATTGTTGCAGCACGTTGACCTCAGTGCCTTCCGCACGCACGGTGGTGAGTTCGAGACTGGAGGGCCCGAAGGCGACGGCCGCCCAACCACGAGCATGACCGAGTCTGCTTAGTTTACGCGGATTGAGATTGGCCCTCACGTTCCCTCCCGCACTTCACGCCACATGACAGTCTGGACATTGGCCCCTTTCCGATACAGCGTCGCCAGAATGGTGCGCTTCACGCCGCCGACCTCGCCGGTAGACTTCACGGTGAAAAACGAGGAGTTAACCGTGACGAGGGCTTGCGCCGTTAGTTGGCTTGCCGGATCGAGATTGCCGACCGCCGCAAAAAACTCGGCAGCACTGTGGAAAGGCAGGTCATCGTCCGTGCCCGGGATGCCGTCGGCGCCGTCGCGGCGGCTCAGGACAGCCTGTACTTGCGCGTCGTCGAGGCCGAGCGCCTCTAAAACAATGGCCGACGCGGTGTTCACATTGATGTTGCCGGAGGTCATCGTGGTGAAAACTTCGGCCAGTCCTGGTTTGGCAGGATCCTTGTCCGTCGCCGGTGTCCCTTGGTACAATTCGGGTGTCACGCCGCGAATCAGCAGCAATTCTTCGACCCGATCCAGTGGCGCATTTTTCGCGCGGTAAGGTGGCGAAAGGCTCTCGTAATAGTCGCTCTCCGCGCCGTTCAGCCGGGTCAAGTCGTCCGTGTCAATCCAATCCAGGATCGAATCGGTGATGACATCGCCATCCGCCGGGTCGGTGCCCAGCAAACCGAACAGGCGCTTGAGTTGCACGTCGGTCGCGCGGTTGATCGGGATCTTTGATTCTTCGTCAGTAACCTTCACGTTAAAAATTCCGTCGCCCAACTCGTGGTCCACGTACAGTAACTCATTCGTGGCCCAATCCTGATTGAGCGCGTCAAACCCTGAATTGGTTGGAGATAACGCGCCGACAATCAACTGCATCCGCGCGACCTCGATGCCCGAGCGCGCCAACATTTCGGCCTTCAACTCCTTGCGTGCGTACGACGCCACCTGCGTTTCGACGTGCATTGTGAAAGCAAACCCACTAATCAGCAAGGACAAAACCAGCACGACCCACAACACAATGACGATGGCAATACCGCGGTCGTCGGGAAAGCGGTCGGCAGGAAAGGCGCGGCCTCTCATTGCATTCCTCTCGGAAGCAGAGCCCCCTGCTGTCCCTGCTGTTGTCCCTGTTGTTGTCCCTGCTGTTGTCCCCCCCCCTTTGTAATCGGGTTGGTGCTCGAAAGTGGGGGCAACATCGGGTTGGTGCCATGGGCGATGAAATCAGCAACCGGAAGATCGATCGCCCGCGTGACGGTCACGGATGGGATTTGGTCGCCGGGCTGGCCGAAGACAACGGTGAACTCCATCGCGGCCGGAATGACGTTGGCGTCTTCCCACTTGTCATACCAGCCCCCATCGCGCGGGTCGAGGTAGCGGACAAAGAAGCCGCTCACGTCCATCGATATCACGTGCGCCTGAAGTTCCTGCTTGGACTCGTCGCTCACCCCCAGGGCGGGTTGGTTTACGATTGCGAGGTAGGTCCGCCGGTAATCGTCCCGCTCCATGGAAATGGTCACCCGCCGCATGCCGACATCATTGGCCTCGCTGGGCGGCAGGAACGCATCCGAAGCCGTGACAAAGCTCACGCTGTCGCCCAAGCCGGGATTCTTGACGCCGATGACCTCGTACAAATCGGGTGACGCGGCGAAGTAGACAGCCGACTGCGCCAACTGCGTCAGCGTTTCCATGACGACGCGTTGCCGCTGAAACACCTCGGTGGCCTCGCCGCCGCGCTTCCACGCCTTCAAGGACGCGCTCCAGATGCCGTACACCCCGACCATGACGAGGCTGAGTATCGTCACTGCCAGCAGGACTTCGACCAGCGTGAAACCCGCGCGCGCACGGTGTCGACCATGGGACTGCCTGCTCACCGTTGTTTCTCCGGCAGATACCTGTATTCGACCACGGAGTCACTGGCGAGTTTGCCGCGCTCGTACCAGTAAACGGTGATCGTTTGTGCCCAGAGCCCTTCCGTGTCTGTCCCTTCAAGCCTGCGCGACCAGGAAAAGCCGGGGTAATCGTCAAACTCGCCTTCCTGGTCAAGAAGATCCGTGGGACGCTCGGTGCGGAACTCGAAGCTCTTGTTCGCAAGGAGAATCTCGGATGTGGAGTAACTCTGCACCGCGCGCGCCGCAGCCAGGCATTGGCTTAGGGACGCGATGATCGCAACCATGCTGATCGCCAGTAGCGTGACCGCCAGGATTACTTCCAGCAGCATGAATCCGCTGTCGCGGCGCCGCGGCGCCTCAACACCATGTTGACGGCGATCATTCATAACTTCACGGTCCAGGGCACTCCGCGACACGTCACCGGGTCGACCATGATCGCCAGACCACTCCCCTTCTCCGCACCGCGAAACGTAACCGTGAACGCATCACAAGTCCCGTTCGGGTAAAACGTGGCTTCCACCTGCCCTTTCTGCTGCGCCGGCTGATCCCCAATCTGGGCGGATGACACCCCGACCCGCGGCGGGATTTCTATGGTCTTCAGAACCACGCTTGGCGATTCGAGGTTGTCGGTGGCGTTGGTTCCGGCGAATTGTGTGAGAGAGATCTTGCCCTTATCGAGGTCGATGTAGAATGCAACGTTTTTTTGACGCAGCACGGCGTTCAGCTTCGCGAACTGGCAACTGGTGATCACCGTTCGCCCGGTCGCATTGAGCGTCTCGGCATTGTAGGAGTGGATGAAGGTGGGCACCGAGATCGCCATGATGATGGCGATGATGAACACCACGATGCTTAGCTCGATCAGCGAGAAACCGGCGCGGCGCCCGCGTCTATTGCCAATTGCCAATGTCGTCATCATCGCCTTCAACACCATTTGGACCGGGAGAGTACAGGTCGTAACCGTTGGGGAGCTTCTGGCCCGGGTATTTATAAATGTACGCGTGGCCCCACGGGTCGGCGCGTATCACCGGGGGATCGAGATACGGCCCTTTCCAGTTCGGCAGAGCCACTCCGCTTGGCTGCGTGATCAACGCCTGCAACCCCTGCTCCGTCGAGGGAAATACGCCGTTCTCGAGTTCGTAAACGCCGAGTGCCGTCTTGAAGGAGTCGATTTGGTTCTGCGTCGCGACCACCTTGGCCTTCGCGGATTGGCCCGACAACTTGACCACCGCCACGCTCACCAAAAAGCCGATGATGACCACGACCAGCAGGATTTCCAGCAAGGTGAAACCGCTACGCGAGTTGAGCTTGATCTTGTTCATAAGTTGTTCCTTGGGTTACTTGCCAATTCCTGACGTAATATCAAACACCGCCATGAGGATGCTGATCACAATGGAGCCGATGATCATCGCCATGAAAACGATGATCGCCGGTTCCATCAAGGTTGTGAAGACCTTCAGCGTCCGCGAAAGTTCCGCGTCGTAGGTGTCCGCGATGTTCTTGAGCGCGGGCACCACTTCACCGCTTTCCTCGCCAATCGCGAGCATGTCGATGATCAAGGGCGGGAAAACCTTGCCCTTGCTCAAGGGTTGGCTGATGCTCGTGCCGTCGGTCACCTTCGTGCGCGCCTCACGGATGGCGTTGCTAATCACGAGGTTCGTCATGGTGTCTTCCACGATCTGTAGCGCATTGAGCACCGGTACGCCGTTTTCCAGGAGCGTGGCCAGCGTGCGCGCGAACTGGGCCAGGGCGTTGGCCATGATGATGTGGCCGAAGATGGGTAGCCGCAACTTAAACCCATCAATCGCCAGCCGCCCCTCCGGGGTGCGGGCGCGGACGCGATAAGCCGTCACCGCCCCGACGATCAAGAGGACGCCAATCCACCAGTAACCGGTAAACGCATCGCTGATGCCAATCAAGATTCGCGTCGGCAAGGGCAGCGTGCGGCCCATTTCCTTGAACATCATGGCGAAGCGCGGGATCATTACCATCATGAAGAAACAGATCGCGCAAATGGCGACGCACATGACGATCAGCGGATACAACAACGCGCCGACCACCTTCTCGCGCACCTCGGCCATCTGCTCTTGATGTTTCCCCAGCCGCAACAGCACATCGTCGAGGGCGCCGCTGGCTTCACCCGCGCGGATCAGATTCACGAAGAACCGCGAGAAAATCTTCGGGTGTTTCCCCAGCGAGTCGGACAGGCTTTCGCCCTGCACGATGCCGTTCCGTAAATCGCCGAGCACCGCCGCGAGCGCCTTCTTCTGCGTCCGCCGCTCCAGCGTGTCGAGCGCCTTGCTCAGCGACATGCCCGAGCGCAGCAGGCTGGAAAGCTGCTGGGTGAACAACAACACGTCGCGCGATTTGACGCGGCCGCGAAAACCTGGGACCCCTTTCTTGCCGCCCACCTCCTTTTCGGCGGAGTCCACGGCCAACGGGAAGAACCCCAGTTTGCCCAGCTCGGCCAACGCGGCGCGGCGATCACCCGCCGCCAGCGAGCCGCTGACCATTTCGCCCGCGCGTGTCTTGGCCTTGTATTGAAACGTCGGCATGCGATTTCGTCGTTACTTGGACACCGGGCAGGATACTTTGTTCCCTGCGGCGCTCAATTCAAAAAAGCGCGGCAGCCCCGGCCCCTTCGGTCATGTACCGGTGAGTTCTTCGTCTTCCTGGGTGACACGCGCCACTTCTTCGACGGTCGTGATGCCCTGTTTGACCTTCTCCCAGCCATCATCGCGAAGGGTCCTCATGCCGTGCGCGCAAGCCAGATGCTTGATGGCCGCCGACGAGGCCCGTTCGATAATCAGCGGACGCAGCGCCTCGCTCATGACGAGAATCTCGTAGATGGCCGAGCGACCCTTGAAGCCGGTGAATCGGCAGTCCTCACAACCGCGACCGTGGAAGAACTTGACCCTGCCAACATCCTCCATCGGGAAACCCACTTCACGGAGCAACTCGATGTCGGGCTTGTACTCTTCCTTGCACGCCTTGCAGACGGTGCGGATGAGGCGTTGCGCCATGAGCGCCTCAACGGAAGAACTCACCAGGAAGGGTTCGATGCCCATGTCGATCAACCGCGTGATCGCGCCCGGGGCGTCGTTGGTGTGCAGCGTGGAGAACACCAGGTGACCCGTGAGCGCGGCGCGGATGGCGATTTCCGCCGTTTCCAAATCGCGCACTTCACCGACCATGATGATGTCCGGGTCTTGCCGCAGAATGTGGCGCAGGCCGCTCGCAAACGTCAGGCCGATTTCCGATTTCACCGAAATCTGGTTCACCCCGGGAAGTTCGTATTCCACCGGTTCCTCGATCGTGATGATGCGCTGGTCGATCGAGTTGATGGTGCTCAGGAACGCATAAAGCGAGGTCGACTTGCCCGAACCTGTCGGTCCCGTGACCAGGATGATGCCATGCGGCATCTCGATCAGCTTGCGGACGGTCTTCTCGTTTTCTTTGTTCAGTCCGAGACTCTCCAGCCCGAGGAAAATGTTGCTGCGGGTGAGCAAACGCAAGCTGACGCTCTCGCCGTAGGCCGTCGGAATGGTCGAGACGCGCACGTCGATCTCCGCGCCGCTGCTGCGGACGTTGATGCGGCCATCCTGCGGCAGGCGACGTTCGGCGATGTCCATGTTCGCCATGACCTTGATGCGCGAAATGATCGCCGCCTGGAACCGTTTCAAGTGGGGTGGCACTGGCGTTTGGTGTAGCGCACCGTCCACCCGGTAGCGGATGCGCAGGTCGTTCTCCATCGGTTCCATGTGGATGTCCGTCGCGCGCTCCTTGTACGCCTCCCCGATAATCTGGTTCACGAACTTGACGACACTCGCCTCCTGATCGCCGCTTTCCAGGTCGTCCTTCGTGACCATCTCGATCTCGTCGATATCGAGCACGTTCTTCTGCAACAATTCGTCGAGTGTCTCCGCGCCGACGCCATAGTACCGCTTCAGGGCTTTCGCAATGTCCGCTTCCGTACACAGCGCGAGCTGTACGCGGCTCTTGGTGACCAGCCGCACTGCTTCCAGCATTGTGAGGTTGAATGGATCATTCGCCGCGACGAACA
>JBGOTY010000022.1:0-18301 GCA_041476745.1 Verrucomicrobiia bacterium
ATTTGCCATGACTGATTTATCCCAGGAAATTGCCCGACGGCGGACGTTTGCGATCATCTCGCATCCGGATGCCGGCAAGACAACGTTGACGGAGAAGCTGCTGCTTTATGGCGGGGCCGTGCAACTGGCCGGCTCGGTCACCCAGCGCAGACAGCAGCGGGCCACGACCTCCGACTGGATGGAACTGGAACGGCAACGCGGGATTTCCATCAGTTCGACCGTCTTGCAGTTTGAGTATGGGAATTATTGTATCAACCTTCTGGACACGCCGGGCCACCAGGATTTCTCCGAGGACACCTACCGGGTGCTCACCGCCGTCGATGCGGCGGTAATGGTCATCGATGCCGGCAAAGGCATCGAACCGCAGACGCGCAAGTTGTTCGCCGTGTGCCGCCAGCGCGGCGTACCGATCTTCACATTCATGAACAAGCTCGACCGGCCCGCGCGTGAACCGCTGGCATTGCTCGATGAGCTGGAGAACGTGCTCGGCATCCACGCTTGCGCGATGAACTGGCCGCTGGGCAACGGCGTGGCGTTCAAAGGCGTATTCGACCGCCGCCGCCGGCAGGTGCACCTCTTCGAGCGCACGGCGGGCGGCATGTACCGCGCCCCGGTCAGCGTGCGCGACCTGGCCGACCCGCAGGTGCGGGCGGTGTTGAGCGACAAGGATTACAAACAGGTTTGCCACGAACTGGAGTTGCTCGCCGGCGCTGGCGCAGTGTTCGACGGCGCGGCGGTGCAGGCGGGCCGGCTCACCCCGGTGTTTTTCGGCAGCGCGGTGAACAACTTCGGCGTGCAGTTGCTGTTGGACGAATTTCTGGAACACGCCTCGGCGCCGACGCCGCGACGTTCGGGGGAGAACTGGATTGCACCCGAGGCGGCAGCGTTTTCGGGATTCATCTTCAAAATCCAGGCGAACATGGATCCGCGCCACCGTGACCGGGTCGCTTTTGTGCGGATCGTGTCCGGCAAATTCGAGCGCGACATGATGGCGATTCATACGCGCACCGGCAGGAAGGTGCGGCTCGGCAGTTCGCACAAACTGTTCGGGCGCGAGCGCGCAACGGTGAACGTCGCCTATCCCGGCGATGTCATCGGACTCGTGGGCCACGACAAGTTTGGCATCGGCGATACACTCAGCACCGACCCGTCGATTCAATACGACGAGATTCCGCAGTTCACCCCCGAATGTTTTGCCTACCTGCGCAATCCATCGCCCGCGCATTACAAACGGTTCCGGGCGGGACTCACCCAGCTCTTGCAAGAACGGGTGGTCCAGGCTTTCGAGTTGCCGGATGCGGCGGAAAAAGTGCCGTTGCTTGCGGCGGTGGGACCGTTGCAATTCGAGGTGGTGCAGTTCCGGTTGGAATCGGAGTACGGCGCGGCCTCGCGGTTGGAACAGGTCCCGTGGAAAACGTTGCGGTGGATTGACCCGATGGTTTCCGCCGAAATGCTGGCGGCGGCGACCATCCCCACCGGGGTGCGCGTGGCGCTCGACAGCGCCAAACGGCGGGCCTTGTTGTTTCCCAGCGAGTGGACGTGCGATTATTTTGTGCAGAAGAACCCGACCATTCCGATTTCCGCGTTGCCCTTCCGCGAGGATGGCGATGACAAGGGGAAACCGTAGCAGGCGAAGCCCCTTCGCCGCGAAGGCGACCGCGTCGTGTTTGCCATCGAGTCGGGTATCGCCGTCCCTCCAAATGAAAGCGGTACAGGAAGCGGTATAGAAGGTACCACGTGACTTGACTGCTAAAATAGGCTAGATTTCCAACGTGAAAGTGCAGATTCCAAATGATGCCAAGATGAAGGAACTCATCCTTTATGTGGCTGCTGTAAGCGCGATGGATGAGAAATTTGGAGCGGTGAAGCTCAACAAACTTCTCTTCTATGCAGACTTTTTGTCCTACCTGAAGCGTGGAAAATCGATCACAGGTCAGGAGTATTTCGCATTGGACGAAGGCCCAGCACCAAAACGCCTCGTTCCAATCAGAGAACAAATGTGCGATAAGGGAGAACTTGCGATTCAGCCGTCTATCTATTGCGGTTTTCCACAGAACAGGATCGTGGGGCTGCGTTTGCCAGATTATTCCAAACTGGACGCAGAAGATATTGCCATCGTAAATTTCATAGTGGGAAAGTTCAGAGACAAAAACGGCACGGAACTGAGCGAGGAGTCTCACAAGTTTGCGGGATGGAAGTCCGCTCATTCCAAAGGGCAAAAACAAATAATTCCTTATTCTTCTGTTCGGTTCGACGTGAATGGGTTTCTAGGAATGGAACTCCCCCTGCTCCCAGAAGAATTGGTCGAGCACGGGAAGCGCCTTCATAGGAAACTTTCACGCACCAACAACTAGTGAGAATAACGGAATGCATCTTCGCACCATCCGACAGGAAGGGATGTTCGATCACGAATTATCCCGCCTGTTTAGTGACGCAAGAGAAGCCGATGAAATTCTGGAAGGTGCAATATGGTGGTTCTCTACGCTGGCGGAATTGGGAGACATTATCGCGGACACGGACATTTGGTATAAAATAGTTCCAGACCTTCCGCATAGCAGGTTTCTGGTTATGTTTTACACGATGAACGAGGACACGGTATTCTTGCATTCCATAAAGGCTTTCACCGCATAACCATGTAAGGAGGAATATGATTGGCGAGAAGAATCGGTACGTTTCAATTCTGAAACAAAAGGCCGGGGAGCTCGATGCGGTGAGGGAACTTGAGGTTGCAATCTGGGATAAATGGAACCAGCTTGTTGAGCTTCTTGCGGATGAGGATGAGGACGGGGATGAGTACGCCGAGGCATTTAAGACGAAGTGTATAAAGGCTATTACAAAATCATGTAGACGTGGGGCGATGGTTTTTCTTGATTGCGATGGCATCGACCATTTTTCCGAAGCTCTTCTGTCCGGTTTGCTGACAACACTCGCGCAAACCGGCTTCATTCCTCTAATTCCTGTCCCGGTCGCCACATTAACGACTGGACCGAACGCAATCGCAGCGTTTAAGGCTTTCATCGCGACGCGAGACAGATGCGTTGGCATACGAATTGCCTTCGAGGAAATTACGAACAACATCGCTGCGCGGGTAACAGCTCTGATTGCTGCGCTTGAGTGCGATGTCTCCAAAAGTCACTTGTTCATTGATCTCGAATATATTCCTGAGAATGTTGCCGCCACCCTGGCGTTGGCGCTTCCGGTTATTGTGTCACAGATACCCCAGTTGGCCCAATGGCGCACCGTGACATTGGCCGGAACCGCATACCCTGCAATTCTGCAAGTACCCGGCGGTGGAAATGCGATGTTGCCCCGGACGGAATGGGTGCTTTGGAACAATGTCAGACCGGCAATATCCGAACGTGTGAGACGGTTGGATTTTGGAGATTACACCATCTCTCACCCAGAACTCGTAGAATTTAACCCCGTTACGATGAGGCTTAGTCCAAAGATAATTTATGCAATTGATGACGAGTGGATTGCCTATAAGGGCAGGATCGTGCGCACCTATGGCTGGCAGCAAACTGTCGCCATGTGTCAGCAATTAATACAAAGGCCCGAATTCCTAGGGGCGCCGTATAGCTACGGGGATCGCTATATTGTTGGGTGCGCCCAAGAAACCGAGACGCCCGGAAACTCTAGGACTTGGAAAACCGTGGGCACGAACCACCACATTACATTTGTGGCGAATCAAGTCGCCAACATTCCCTAACTTTTAAGACTTCTCGAACCACGGATTGAAGCTTTAGCGTTGAGAATGTGTCGGTGACAATTTCCCAAAGCGCCCGGCATGATTTGTTGGAAATTCCCTTTGTAATTCCCGCAGAAGCGAGAATACTGGTTAGCTCTGACTTCCAGAGCAATTGCGCGAGTGCATGTCCATCAACCAAGGTATTGCGTTTTGCATCCCGCAGCTTTTCCAGCCGAACACCTCCTAGATCGGCTGTCGCCGTATAAATTCCCCACCACTCAGGAATCACAGACGTTACACCGTCGATGTGGTTCTTGCCGCAGATTATTGTTATTGTGTCGAACACGCGATTGTATGCCGCAACCTGCCCTTTGAGCCGTTCCAGCGTGTCCGCCTCGCTCTTTATTTCAAACCCATGGAACTTGCCGTTGATAACGGCGATGTCAATCCTCGCGTCGCCCGCACAGACGGCCAATTCGTCTAAAACACGGGCCGATGAATTTCCAATGAGCCCAGGAATGATCTGAAGGTGGATCGCCGCCCGAATATCAAAATCGGTAAGACGGTTGCTACGGCGCGTGCGGTGCATGAGAATAGATAGTTCAACTTCCTGGCAGGTGTCAACCGCAAAAAATCACATCTCCCTGAGTGCCAAGGAATTGGCCGGTTGCAAAGCTCTTCCTTTTTTTCATAGTACATGGTATGGTGCCGTAGTGAACTCGAAGCCCAAGGGCAAAGAGATCGTCGAACTCCACATGGACTCCGATGAGTTCGACCGGATGATGCGTGGTGCGCTCGAAGTTGAGCCACCGAAGAAAACGCCAAGGCGTCGCATCCGCAAGAGCGCGGGACAGGGCAAGCGCAAGAAGCGCTGAAAAACCCTTTTCCGCGCAACCCCACCCTGTTATTGCCTCAAGTATTGTGAAGTGCACAATCCCCAATTTTTTTGGACGAGATTTTCTGCATAACCATCAGCTCATTAGTGGTTTGTGTTGGAGAATTACAAAGAAAATATTTGGGTTCGTTTTCCAAAACGAACCCAATTTGAGGGGTCTACGAGGGGCGTTTGATGCGAAAATGGGTTCTTTTTCGGGGAAACGAAGCCACCGGACGCTAGCGCTATGGGGTGCGCGATAGTCGGGATGGCGGGGCACTCTGATCGTTAGAAGGGTTGTTGGTGCCGTGAGAGATGCTTCGACAGGCTCAGCATGACGGACTGGGGAGGGGATGCGGATGGGAGTCGCGACGGTGACGTCGCTCCCACGTTCGACGCAAAGCGGAATAGGAACTTTGGCATTGCATTGAAAACGACACAGAAGTGCGGTATTCAGTTGGACATCGACGAACCAAGCGAGGCGAACCATGCAGAAACGGATTGTTGTTGGAATGCTGGCGATCATGACTCTGGTACAGGGTTGTGGCTACAACCGGTTGGTCAGCCTGCAGCAAGAGGTGGATAAGCAGTGGGCGCAGGTGCAGAATGTGTATCAGCGCCGGGCGGACCTGGTCCCGAACCTGGTCGCGACCGTGTCGGGCGCGGCGAATTTCGAGAAATCGACCTTGACGGCGATCACCGAAGCGCGCGCGTCGGTGGGCAAGATCGACGCGAGCCAGGTCGCGAACGATCCCGCCAAATTCGCGGAGTTCGAGAAGGCGCAGTCGAATTTGGGCGGGGCACTTTCGCGGTTGCTGGTGGTCGTGGAACGCTATCCCGAGCTGAAGGCGAACTCGAATTTTCTGGAGCTTCAGGCGCAATTGGAGGGCACGGAGAACCGCATTTCCGTCGAGCGCGGCCGGTACAATGACGTTGTGCAACGGTACAACACGGCGATCAAGAGCTTCCCGACGATGACGTACTCGGGCTACTTTGGATTCAAGGAGAAGCCGTATTTTACGGCGACGGCCGGCGCGGAAGTTGCGCCCAAGGTTGACTTCAACTCCCAGGGAACGCCCGCGAAGTAGCGGCTGTTTTTGGCGCTCATGAGATCAATTTTTCTCTTCGTGGCCCTGCTCCCCACGCTGGCCATGGCCGCCGAGGTCATGCCTCCGAAGCCGGATAATTATTTCAACGATTACGCACACGTCGCATCGAGCGCGACGGCCACTGAACTGAACCAGAAGCTCGAGCAGTTCGAACGCGACACTTCCAGCCAGATCCTGGTCGTTGTTTATCCGAAGATGGAGTCGGATTCCTCGATCGAGGATTACACCGTACGCGTCGCGCAATCGTGGGGCGTCGGCCAGAAAGTAAAAAATAACGGCGCAGTGCTGTTCGTGTTCGTCCAGGACCACAAGATGTACATCCAGGTCGGGTACGGGTTGGAGGGGGCGCTGCCCGACGCGCTGGCGAAGCGAATCATTGAGAACGAGATCAAGCCGCACTTTCGCAACGGTGATTTTGATGCCGGCTTGCGCGCGGGCGTGACGGCCATACTTCAGGCGACGAAGGGTGAATACAAGGGCACCGGTCGTATCACGGGGCAACGATCGTCGCAGCCGTTCTGGCCAATCGCGCCTTTCGTTATTATCATAGTGCTTATCATCGTTGGCCGTTTTCTCAGCTACACGGCGGGAGGAACCGTGTACTCGGGCATCGGACGGGCCGTCACCTACGGCGCTTTGGGTGGAATGTGGGGCGGCGGTGGCGGTTTCTCTTCGGGTGGCGGTGGGTTTTCAGGAGGTGGCGGATTCTCGGGTGGCGGTGGAAGTTTCGGCGGCGGCGGCGCCGGGGGAAGCTGGTGAAGCGATGAAGACGAAGGATTTGTTCACCAAACTGGATCATGACCGGATTACCGCAGCCATCCAGAAGGCGGAGAAACGCACGTCGGGTGAAATCCGCGTGTATGTGAGCCACCGCAAAGTTTCCGACCCGCGTCACGCGGCCGCGCACCAGTTCGTAAAGCTGGGCATGGGTAAAACCAAACATCGCAATGCGGTCCTGATTTTCATCGCGCCCGAATCGCAGAACTTCGCAATCCTGGGAGACACGGCGGTACATGCCAAATGTGGCGAGGCGTTTTGGGAGAACGTTGCCGGAGCCATGCGCGACCTGTTTCGGCAGGGAAAGTTCACCGAAGGAATCGTCCACGGAATCGACACCGCCGGTAAACTGCTCGCCGAACATTTCCCGGCTCACGACACGGACCATAATCAACTTCCGGATTCGGTTGTGGAGGGCCAGTGATTCGCTTCTTTCGGAAGTCGGTTGCCTTCCGGCCAATGCGGGGTTGAATAAGTGCGCACAAAACGGAAACGGCCTTACCGATTGGATCGCGTTTAGTAAGCTTCTATCGGGAAGGCTATCGGCGATGATCAGTTGCTCAAGAAAGTTCCGTATCGTTGGCCTTGCGTTTTTTTGCCTCGCGATTACCTCGTGCCGGACGCCGCCCTTCTCCGAACAGGGCCACGAGTATCTGGATTCTTTACTCCAGATTCTGCCGGAGGCGCCGACGAATGGGCCGGCCTTGTGTCAGGGCAACTATCTCAAACCGGAGCAGGGCAAGGCCGTGCTTGACACGGCGCTGGCGCAGTTTCCCAATCGTGAGTCGTGGGATGCCTACGCCCGTCATCTGCGCGAACGCATCCAGCAAGGCGCGGGTCTCGCGCCGTGGCCGCGGCGCACCTCGCTGAATCCCATTGTTCGCGCACGGCGCGTCTATGACGGTTACACGGTTGAGAACGTCGCGTTCGAGTCGGTGCCGGGATATTTCGTCACCGGAAATCTTTTCCGCCCGTTGAATGCGAAGCCGCCTTACGCGGCCGTTCTCACGACCCACGGCCACGCCGGGAAAATCAACAAACCGGAAGATTACGACCGTTATGCCCGTTTTGCGCCGTCCATGCAGGCGCGGTGCGCAGCTCTCGCGCGCATGGGCGCGGTCGTCTTCTCGGTCGACATGTTCGGCATGGACGACTCCATCCTCGAAGTCGGCCAGGAGGCGCATCGTCATCCGTTCTCGATGACCATCCAGGTCTGGGACAACATGCGGGCGATTGATTTCCTGCTTTCGCTCGAAGGCGTCGATCGCCGACGTGTGGCTGTCACCGGCGAGTCCGGCGGCGGCACACAGGCTTTCCTGCTGACCGCGCTCGATTCGCGCGTGGCGGTCAGCGTGCCGGTGGTCATGGTGTCGGCGCATTTCTTCGGGGGCTGCCCGTGTGAGAGCGGGTTGCCAATCCATCGAAGCGCCGATCATTTTGCGAATAACGCCATGATCGCCGCGCTCGCCGCGCCCCGGCCCATGCTGGTCGTGTCCGATGGCAAGGACTGGACAGCCAACGTACCGAAGGTGGAATATCCGTTCCTGCAGAAAATCTATGCGTACTATGGCGCGGAGGGAAATGTCGTGAACGTCCACTTGCCGGCGGAGGGACACGACTACGGACCCTCGAAACGCGCGGCGATGTATCGTTTCATGGCCGAGCGGTTCGGATTGAATCTCGCCGCCATCCAGGGCGCCGATGGAAAACTCGATGAATCCCGGATCACCATCGAGCGTTCTGGACCGATGCACGTTTTCGGCGATAACTTCCCGCTGCCCGCGCGCGCGTTGCGCGATGCGGCTGCGGTCGAACACGCGCTACGGGAACTCCAGCAGTGAGCGCCAGATTTCTTGCCTCTACGCTGCTTCTTGCCTTACGCTCGCAACATCGGCGAGTCACCCGACGAAGGAAAGGGGATTTACCATGAATAGAATTGAAACGATCCTTATCATCACGTTGGTGGCGACACTGCCGGCATTCGGCCAGGCCACGACCAACCAACTGACGGTCAAAGCGGTCAACAACCTGGGAATCGTCCGGCCCAGCCAGACGATCGAGCTATCGGCCAGGCAACTCGCTCCACTGGGTGAAAAGGACCTGCGCAAAATCCACGTCAAGGACACCGCCGGTAAAGAGCTGCTTTGCCAGGCGGTGGATACGGACGGCGATTATCATCCCGACGAGGTGGTTTTCCAGGCCGACTTCGCAGCTGGTGAAAGCAAGAGCTTCGCGGTCACGGTCGGCAAGAAATGGGATTACACCAAGGACCAGTTCAAGGCGTATGGACGCTTTGTGCGCGAGCGCTTCGATGATTTTGCCTGGGAAAATGACCGCATCGCCCATCGGACCTACGGCAAGGCCCTGGAAACCTGGAAGGAAGAGCCGTTGACCAGCAGCGCCATTGATGTGTGGGTCAAGCGGGTTCCCTACCTGGTAATCAACGGCTGGTACATGTTGGATAATTATCACGTTGACCACGGCGAAGGCGCTGACTTCTATTCAGCCGGCGCAACCCGCGGCAACGGTGGCGACGGTCTTTGGGCCGGCGACAAACTGTGGGCCTCCAAAAACTTCGTCAACTCCCGCGTGCTCGCTTGCGGGCCGATCCGCGTATTGTTTGAGTTGACCTATGAGCCGTTCGACGTCAATGGGGCGAAAGTCTCCGAGGTTAGGCGGATCAGCCTCGATGCCGGCCAAAACCTGGACCACTATCAGGTTACCTACAAACCGGAACGGTCGACGGCGCTGACCGTGGGCATCGGCATCAAGAAAAAGGACGTGACGCAGACGGATGCGAAGATCAGCCGCTGCTCGCTCACCACTTGGGAACAGTTGCGGGATGACAAGCTGGGGGGAAGCCACCTTGGCCAGGTAATCGTTCTTGATCCAAAACTGTTGGTGAAGACAGCGGAGGACAACCTGAATTACCTCGTGCTCGCCAAGGCGTCCAAGGACAACAACATTTCCTACTGGGCCGGGTTTGGTTGGGACAAGAGCGGCCAGTTTGCCGACTACGACGCCTGGAAGATGTACGCCGATCAGTTTTCACAAGGCGCGCTCTCGCCAATCGAAGTCACTGTGTCCGCCAACTGATGTAAATATGAAGCGCATCTTCGCGGTGATCTTTCTTATCGCACCGTTCCTCTACGCGGCAGATGCTCCGCCACTGCAAAAGCTTGTGGGGGGTACACCGATGCAATGGTCGGTTCGCATGGCGGATTCGGAAATGGCCCGCCGGGGTGACAGCCTGGCGTGGAAGGAGGACGGCACGGCCAAATGGGATTACACTACCGGCCTCTTTACGCTCTCACTCCTGAAACTCCATGAGCGCGTAAATGATCCGCGTTACGTTACGTTCGCAGAAAACGCCATCGGCTCATTCATTACTACGAATGGCATGATTCACGGTTACAAATTTGAGGACTACAGCCTCGACAATATCAACCCGGGAAAGACTGTACTCGCGCTTTACCAGATCACCAAGGAAGAGCGGTACAAGAAAGCGGCTGATCTCCTGCGCAAACAACTCGACGTTCAGCCGCGTACCGCCGACGGCGGGTTCTGGCACAAGCAACGATATCCGCACCAAATGTGGCTCGATGGCCTTTATATGGGCTCGCCGTTCTACACGGAGTACGCAAAACTTTTCCGCGAGCCAACCGCTTCGTTCGACGACGTGGCGAAACAGATCCGGCTCGCGGCCGCGCACACCTACGATTCCAGGAGCGGCTTGTTCTATCACGGCTGGGACGAGACCAAGGAGCAGGCTTGGGCCGATAAAATCACGGGCGCGTCCTCGAATTTCTGGGGTCGCGCCATTGGGTGGTATGCCATGGCGCTGGTGGACGTGCTTGACGATTACCCGAAAGATCATCCCGCCCGACCGGAGATCATCGCCACCTTAAAGAAGCTTTGCGACGGCGTCGTGAAACACCAAGAACCGGACAGTGGACTATGGTGGCAGGTTCTTGACCAGGGCGGCCGGCCGGGCAATTACCTCGAAGCCTCCGCGTCGAGCATGTTCGTGTACGCAATGGCCAAGGGCGTCAACCGCGGCTACCTCTCAAACGATTGCGTGCCGGCAATCGTCAAGGGCTACAAGGGCCTCATTGACAAGCTCGTCAAGACCGACGCCAAGGGAAGCGTCTCGCTGACGCAATGCTGTTCCGTGGCGGGCCTCGGCGGTGGTCGCGACGGATCGTTCGCGTATTACATCAAGGAACCCATAGTGAACAACGACCTCAAAGGCGTCGGCCCCTTCATCCTCGCCGGCGTCGAACTACGACAACTCATCAGCGGACCAATGACCGAACCCAAGAGGTGAGTGGATTATTGCGCAGTTGTCGCTAGCCGGGTCACGATATCCGAAAAACTGTTCACAACCGCCGCGAGATTCTTGATCAATTCCGGGCCGCTGCCCTTCTCGGTTTGGACGCAGAAGGCGCCTTTGAACTTCTGTTGCGCAAGTTCCTTCAGGACATCCGAAACGGTGGCGGTTTCCTGCAGACTGCTGCTGTCCTTGAAATGAACTTCAAAAATGCGGCCTTTCAGTTTGCGGACGCAGTCCACGGGGTCCTGGCCGGCGCGGCGCCAATCGGCAATGTCGACGCAGACGCCGATGCGGGTGGAACGCTCCTGGATCGCCTGAAGCAGTGCGTCAGCATCGGCGTATGGCGGTAAACCCGGCTGGTTGAGGATGGCGACGTTGATCTGGTATTCGGCGGCGAGTTTATCCAGCATCTCCAACGAATCTCCGGAAGGCGCGCCAACGATGTTCTTCACCTTGAGGCCCTTGGCGAATTCGAAAACCTTGCGGGCGTCGGCTTCGCTGCGACCGAATTCCGCGACGCCGTAGCTGACGATGTCCAGATGGACCTCCTTCAGCTTGGCGTTGAGCATTTCGAGATATGCCGGCCCCATCTCCGGTCCGATTTTGATGTCCTTGTGGTCCGGCGACAACGATTGGCCCGTAGACAACTCGATGTGATGAAAGCCATTTGTGTGCAGAATCTCGAGCATTTCCGTGACTGTGAGTTCACGGAATGTCGAAGCCTGACACAGCAGTTGCCACGAGAGTTTCTTGAGGCCGGCGTGGTCGATGCGGATCTGGGGAGAAGATGGTTCGCCTTGGTCCGCGGCCCGCACCCAGACACAGGAAAGAGTCAGCATCAACGTGGCGATGAGAGAAACCTTACAGGGGCGCATGGGAAACATGGTTGAAGAAGGAGACGACGGAGTCAAGAGCCTATTGATGCTACTGGTTTCTACTCTAATATGTTTGCACCGGCGCAGGCCTTCGCGTTAGGAAACAGTCTGATACCAACAGACGTGGGCAATCCATCATGAAACATACCCTCACGATTGGCCTGGGCCTCCTCCTGATAGGAGGTTTCACTGTGGCACCGCTTTGCGCGGCGGTCTTTGACGTCAAAACTTTCGGTGCTGTGGGTGACGGCAAGACTGTTGATACCGTCGCCATCAACAAGGCCATTGATGCCGCGCACGCGGCCGGCGGCGGCACGGTGCAATTTCCGCCGGGCATCTACCTGAGTTTCTCGATACACCTCCAAAGCAACATTGCCTTGTACCTCGAGCATGGTGCGACAATCCTGGCCGGCGAGACGCCACCGGAAGGCGGCGGCGGTTATGATCCGCCCGAGACGAATCGCTGGGACAAGTACGAGGATTTTGGCCACAGCCACTGGCACAACAGCCTGATTTGGGGGGAAGACCTGGAGAATGTTTCCATCCTCGGCCCGGGTTTGATCTACGGCAAGGGACTCAGCCGGGGCAGCAGCGCCCGTACCCGGGCGGCGGCGACCAACGCGCCCCCCACAGAGGCGCACCTCGACGGGGATAGACCCGAGTATCCCAACCCGCGCGACACGCTCGAGGCGGGCATCGGCAACAAATCGATCGCCCTCAAGAATTGCCACAATGTCGTCCTCCGCGATTTTTCCATCTTGCACGGCGGCCACTTCGCGATCCTCGCAACGGGCGTGGACAACTTCACCCTCGACAACCTCAAGATCGACACCAACCGCGACGGTATCGACATCGATTGTTGTCGCAACGTGCGTGTCTCGAATTGCAGCGTGAATTCGCCCTGGGATGACGCCATCTGCCAGAAGAGTTCATACGCCCTGGGCTACCCCCGGCCCACCGAGAACCTCACCATCGCCAATTGTTTCGTCACCGGTGGTTACGAAGAGGGTACATTGCTCGACGGCACCTACAAGCGCTTCGCCGGCACGGAAACCAACCGAATCGGTCACACGGGTCGCATCAAGTGTGGAACCGAATCCAACGGCGGCTTCAAGAACATCACGATTGCCAATTGCGTCTTCGATTATTGCGGCGGGCTGGCGCTGGAGAGCGTCGATGGCGCCATCATGGAAGATGTGACCATCTGCAACATCGCCATGCGCGACATCGTGAACTCGCCGATCTTCATCCGTCTCGGCAACCGCGCCCGCGGCCCCAACAACCCGCCCGCCGGCGTCATTCGCCGTGTCAGCATCAGCAATATCGTGTGCTCGAATTCCAGTTGGCGTCTGGGCTCGGTCATCAGCGGCATTCCCGGTCATCCCATTGAGGACCTTTACATCAGGAACGTCCACTTCGTCTACCAAGGCGGCGGCACCAAAACGGATGCGGCAATTGATCCCCCCGAAAGAGAAAGAATGTATCCCGACCCCGGCATGTTCGGCACGATGCCGGCCTACGGCTTCTTTGTCCGCCACGTGAAACGCCTCGAGATGGATCACGTCGATGTGAGTTATGTGAAGGATGAGATGCGTCCCGCGATCGTGCTCAACGATGTGGCCGGGGCTGACTTCGACCATGTGAAAGCGCGACGCACAACCGACGTGCCTTTCTTGGTCTTGCACAACGTCAGCGATTTCGCGTTGCACAACTGTCCGGGACTGACCGACACAAACCGGGCGGCGGTCGAGCGCGACTCGTTTTGACCGGTTGTTACTGCCGCGTGCGCCCGTTGCGCAAGGCGGCTTCGAGTTGCTGCAGGTCTTTGGGCAGCGCGGCCGTCCAGGTCATTCGGGTGTCGGCTTTGGCTGGATGCTCCAGGCTTAGGATTTCGGCGTGCAATGCCTGGCGCGGGAAATCGATGCGCAAGGTTTTCGGGGCGTCGCCGTGATACTTCGGGTGATAGGTCCGGTCGCCCAATAACGGCAAGCCGGCGTGGGCGGCCTGAGCGCGGATTTGATGTTTGCGACCCGTCTCGAGCCGCAGCCGCAACTTGGTGACGACCTCCTTGCCGCCGGCGAGTTTGAATTCCTTGATCACTTGGTAATGCGTGATCGCTTCGATGGCCTCCTCGCCGGCGGTTTTGGCTTCCGCATCGGAAATGACGAACTGACGTAGCTCGTCGTCGCGCAGCCGTAACCAGTTCCGCCATGTGCCAGTGGCCTTCGGCGCGCGGCCTTCCACGTAGGCCACGTACTCCCGCTTCATCGTGTGTGTCTGCAACTGATTGATCAGATGTTGCCGCGCGGTTGGATTCATCGCCATGCAAAAGACGCCGCTCGTGTACTGGTCGAGACGGTGCACCGGCAGAGGCTCCAATCGACGATACGCGGGCGGCAATGAATACCCACGCCCATCGAGGCCGCGATCGTATGCGCGCAGTTTACCGTCGAGAAAGTCGGCGAGGATGCTGAGCGCGGACAGATCGCCATGCTCCGCCGGGACGGAAAGCAAGCCCGGTCCCTTGTTCACGACGGCGAGTGCCGCATCCAGGTAAAGCACCGCGACGCGCGGATGAATTTGCCACCCGGTGGCGCCACAATCCAACGCGGTGGCACGCCGGTCGAGAAGTTCCAGGGCATTCTGCGGATCGGGAATCGACTGGTTCGGCAACCGTATGATCACCCCGTTCACGCTCACGCGTCCGGCCGCGATCCATTGCTTGGCCCGCTTCTTCGGTGTGTCCGGATATTTCCGCAGCAACCACTCCAGCAGCGGCCGTTTCAACTGTTCCGTGGAATCTTCCGTTGTCATACGTCCGACAATACGCGCCGACGCGCGGGATCTGCCTGTTCGCGATACAGCACCGCCACGTGGCCGACAATCCACACCAGTTCACTGTGGGTGCGGGTGGCCATCTCCACAGTGAGCGATTTTCTTTCCTCTTTGAAGGCGGCAAACTTGATCTTGATGAGTTCGTGGTCGTTCAGCGCCTGTTCGACGCCGGCCAAGAACGCATCGGTCAATCCGGCCTTGCCGAGATGCAGGACGGGATCGAGCCGCTGCGCCAGCACTTTCAATTTGCGAAGTTGTGGATTGGACAGGCTCATGTGCGGACTACTGTAGATTGTTTCCGCGTCGCCGCCACGCAAAATCCACAGCCGAACAAAACTGCTTTGTCGGTTTGGGACGGAAAGGTACAATGAATTATGAGCGACAGCCCGGCGCCTGAGCAAGTTCCCGCCCCGCCACATAAACGGCGTGCACGCTATTCCGGAAAAAACCCGCGGCGCTTCGGGGACAAATACAAGGAGCGTAATGCCGAGCTTTACCCCGAGGCTGTCGCGAAAGTTCTCGCTTCCGGCAAGACGCCTGCCGGCACGCACCGGCCGATCATGGTCGCGGAGATTCTCGAGGTACTGAATCCGCAGCCGGGCGAAATTGTCGTGGATGGCACGCTGGGTTACGGCGGCCACGCGCGTGAACTGTTGCCAAAGCTGCAGCCCGGGGGACGTCTCATCGGTCTGGACGTTGATCCCATCGAGTTGCCGAAGACGGAGGCGCGGTTGCGCGCGCTCGGGTTTGGACCCGAGACCTTCGTGGCGCACCGCAGCAATTTCGCCGGACTTCCCAAAGTCCTCGCCGCCGAGCAATTCCCCGGTGCCGATATGGTTCTTGCCGACCTCGGCGTTTCTTCGATGCAGCTTGATGATCCGGAACGCGGTTTCTCGGTCAAATTCGCGGGGCCGCTCGATATGCGGATGAACCCGCAGCGCGGTCAGCCCGCCTCCGCCGTGCTGCAACGGACCAGCGCCGAGGACCTCGCCATCCTCCTGGAGGAAAATGCCGATGAACCGCAGGCCGCCGCGCTGGCCGGAGCTCTTACAGGACAGATCTTTCCCACGACGACCGCGTTGGCCAAAGCCATCCGCAGCGCCCTTCTGCGCAAGGTAGTGGATGACGAGATCGATAATTCCATTCGTCGCGTCTTCCAGGCGTTGCGCATTGCCGTGAACGATGAATTCTCGGCGCTCGACAGTTTTCTGCGAAATCTTCCCGGCTGTCTGAATCCGGGCGGTCGCGTTGCCATCCTGACGTTCCATTCCGGCGAAGACCGTCGCGTAAAAAAAGCCTTTGAAGCCGGTTTACGCGACGGTCTCTACGCTGACATCGCCCAGGAAGTCATTCGTCCCACGCCCGCGGAACGCCACGACAACCCGCGTTCCAGTTCTGCCAAACTCCGCTGGGCACGCAAGGCTGAATGATAGACTAGCAGAGGCTAGAATTTGAACGTGGTATCAATCTGGAAGCCAATGGACTGATGGCCATTTGGGAAGAGCGGAACAGGGTCGGAACCGGCATCGTCTCCGAACTTGTCTTCGACAAAGGCCGCAACGCCGAGTCGCCACCAATTGCGAACGTTGTAGTTGGCCTTGAGCACTTGCGAGCGGCGGTCCGAGAGAGTCAGTCCCGAACTGGCGTCCGCGATCGCCAGCCAGGAAGTATCCATGGTCATTAATCTGCGGCGGTAGGCGAGTTGCCATTGGCCTTGTTGCTCGCCGTCGCCGAACGCGACTCCAGCGATCAAGCCATCCATCTGATCGAGTGTCAATGGCTGGGTCCATACCCCCAACATTTCAAAATCCTCTTTTGGCGTAGTCACGTAGTCGCCAGTCAGTGTCAGCACGCTCGGTGTGTGGAAAAACGGTCGATCCGAAAGGACGGTTTTCAAGGCAGGCGAAGTATCGCTCGTTTGCGCCTTTACCGTTACGGCGGCAAGGAGACAGATGGAACTGGCCACGATTAAAACAACCAACTTTCTCATGAATACCAATTTATCCTAGCACAGGGATGTCCCCTGTCCACTCTGTGGTGAATAGTAGTTGACTAGTTAGTCAACTTGAATATAGTGTCAAATACATTGCGGAACTGGGTCAGATAATGAGAGGAGTGGATTATGGGGCGCGTTAGCGATGCGAGAGAGAAGTTGATGGAAGCGGTGATGGAGCTGATTCATACAGGCTCTTACGGCAGCACCACCATTGATCACATCTGCGAGAAGGCCGGCGTGAAGAAAGGCAGCTTCTACTATTTCTTCGACTCAAAATCAGACCTGGCGATTGCCGCCGTGGAGGCGAGGTTTCAAGAGGATCGCAAACTTGCCGACGCGATTTTTTCTCCTGCGATTCCGCCGTTGGAACGGATTCATGGAATGTGCCACTACCTCCTCGAACGACAGGGCGAACTTCAGAAAAAGCACGGACGAGTGCTCGGCTGCCCGTTGCATTCCATCGGCGCGGAAGTAAGCACGGAAGAGCCGGAGCTCTGCGCAAAAATCCAGGAGATCATGGTTCATCATCGAAAGTATTTGGAGTCGACCATTCGGGATGCGCACGCTCAAGGACTCATTCACGCGCCCGATCCAGCCGCGAAGGCGGAGATGGTTTTTGCGTACTATGAAGGTCTATTGACACACGCCCGGATTCAGAACGATCTTTCCGTACTCAACGAGATGGAAGAGGGCACGATGTCGCTGTTGGGTCTCAAGGAAACAGCATCAGCCCGATGAGATGCGCAATTCAGAGGTCAAACGTGTTATGAAGGATTCATTTTCAACCAGCGACAGCACCGCGGCCCCTTCCGTGGGCACTTCCTCATCGGCTTACAGTGGCGCCCGACTGGAAGGCAAATCGCAGCCACCACATGTTTCAAAATCCATGACCAAGCGAATGCTGGTCATGCTGGGATTGATGGTTCTGTTCATTCTGGGGATTGCCGCCTGGAAAGTGTGGCAGATTCAGGCCGGGAAGGCGCAAGCGGCGCGATTCGCACCACCTCCTACGGCGGTCACGACAGCCGTGGCCAAAATCGAGCGCTGGCAACCGGTTCTAAGCGCGGTGGGATCGCTGAAGGCCGTCAATGGCGTCACCGTCAGCACGGATTTGGCGGGAATCATCTCGCAGATTGCTTTCCTCTCCGGCGCCACGGTGAAAAAAGGAGACCTGCTGGTCAAGCTCGATAGTCAGCAGGAAGAGGCCCAACTGCATTCCGCGGAAGCGCGCCGCAACCTTGCGAAATTGAGTCTCGACCGCCAGCGCAGTCTCCGGGCCAGTGGGGCCGTCTCGCAATCGGACTACGATTCCGCCGAGAGTGACTTTAACCAGGCCGCCGCGGCGGTCGATGAGGCGAATGCGTTGATTGCCCGCAAGACCATTAACGCTCCGTTTGATGGACTGCTCGGGATCCGACAGGTTGACCTCGGCCAATACTTGAATGTCGGTGCGCCCATTGTGCCGCTCCAATCGACCGACCCGATCTACGTGAACTTCGCGCTTCCCCAGGAGAACCTCGAGCAGATTACCGTCGGGAAAAAAATGCGCGTCAAGGCGACCGGAGTCGCGGGCGGCCAGTTTGAGGGCGAGATCACGGCGATGGATTCTCACCTTGATGAGTCGACGCGCAATATCATGGTCCAGGGCACGGTGCGGAATGCGGAAAACCGGTTGCGTCCCGGCATGTTCGTCAACGTCGAAGTGCTCCTGCCGGAAAAAGAGGTTGTTTCCATCCCGGCCTCCTCCATCAGCTACGCGCCCTATGGCGATTCAGTTTTTATCGTCAAAGAGAAGCAGGGGCCGGACGGCAAGC
>JBGOTY010000023.1:0-17943 GCA_041476745.1 Verrucomicrobiia bacterium
AGCGACGGCGGACAATCCACAATGATAAATTCATACCGGTCCGCGCTCTGGATCGGCGTCAACGCAAACTGCAACCGCTGGAGATAATTCTCCGCGCGCGCCACGTCCACTTCCGCCACCGCCAGGTCCACTTCACTCGGAATCATGTCGAGGTGTTCCAGTCCCGATGGCCGAATCGAATCCGCCAGCAGCTCGGTGCCGAGCAGCGCCTTGTAAACACTGCCACCCGAAAGTTTCTCCAGCCCCAACGCGCTCGTCGCGTTCGCCTGCGGGTCGAGATCGAGCAGGAGCGTATGTATCCCCCGTTCGGCCAGACACGCCGCCAGGCTGACAGCCGTGGTGGTTTTGCCAACGCCTCCCTTTTGATTGGCCAGCGCGATACTGCGCGTACTCATTCCCCCGCCTTATAGCTCACTTTTACACTCCCCGGCAAGACTGGACTCTCCCGCTGAATCCTCCGGTTGCGGCAGCCGTCTATCATTATAATATGGAGTCCCGTCGTTGTAGGCCGTGTGCCCCCACACGGCGTTTGATCCGTGTTGTGGGTTGGCCCTCCAATTTGTCATTCTAAGCTTGTCGGGGAGCCTTTGTGGTACGCCAGTTCCCGATCCGGCCGGTTTCCGGAGGCTGCCCGCCCAAGTACTTGCAAATTGGGCAGTTAACTGGGGGATTCGTTTCGCAGAAACAGATGTTTTCGAGATGCTTCCCTGCCCATCATCCCGTCTGGCATCTCGTCCGCCATAGCACGAAGTGCGACGGCGGACCCCCAGCCCTTGAAAGTTGAGCGTTGGACGTTGAATGTTCAATGTTAATCTGTTTTCCGCCCCCACTATACCCACCCCGAACCACCGTGTCCAGCAAAATTATCAATTTACGATAAACAATCGGCCGTCACGCTTGTCTGTACCCCTCTTGGTTTGAGATTTGAACCCAATGCCGTCGTAGGCCTCGTGTCCTCATACGGCGCGCTCCTCCTTAGAACCTTCAGAGCTTGTCGAACGGACTCTGTGTGACTACACTTCACCACATATTCAAGAAAACGACTACGGCTTGACGAAAAACAAGGTAAAGCTGGTGGAGAAAAGGCGCGCAGAAATGAGGGCGTGTGCTTTAGTCTGGTTTTTGATTAGATTGGAGGCGCTATGATTACCTACGTCATCGGCGACTTGTTCCATTCACCTGCCAAAGTGCTGGTGAATACCGTCAATACCGAGGGTGTGATGGGCAAAGGCATCGCCAAGGATTTTAAGACGATCTTCCCGGAAATGTTCTTGGCGTATCAGACTCTTTGCGAGAAGAAGAGAATCGACATTGGCAAGCTACATCTCTGGCGCGGTACGAACAAATGGGTGCTGAATTTCCCAACGAAGAAGCGTTGGCGGTATCCATCGAAACCTGAATACATCGAAGCAGGGCTGAAGATGTTCGTATCCGGCTACACGCGGCACGCCATCTCGACGATTGCATTTCCCCAATTGGGATGCGGCCACGGCGAACTGGATTGGGAAAAGCAAGTGCGTCCATTGATGGAGAAGTATCTCGGCAAGCTGCCGATTGAAGTGTTCATCCATCTGTACCGGAAAGACCCATTTGCGCCAGAGCACAAGGACATTGAGGAAACGAAAAGGTGGTTGCGTGCGGAGCCGGAAAGTCTGGCATTTGTTGAGGTCTGGGATGACATTCTAGAAGTTCTCAAGAAACGGCGGGAGTTCGTGACTCTGGACACTGGAGCCCGATTCAAGGTGGATCACACATTGCAACCGGAAGAGGGGCTAACTCTGAAGGATGACGGTCAATTCTTCGTGCCTAAAGATGCGATGCTGGATGCGTGGCAGCATCTGCGGTCAGTGGGATTTCTCACAGCCGAAGGAATGACACAGGGGTTGGATTTGCACGCCAGCAAGGTGATGGCACTGCTGGCAGAGTTGGAGTATTTGAAACCTGCGAAGGTCGCAAAGACACAGGACGCAAAGGGTGAGAAGTTTGCTGTGGCTTTGCAGTTTATCCCTCGTCCCGCCGAACAGCCAATTCTGCAGCGCGCCCCTCCTGAACTCGTATCCGCATGATCGAGCGCAAGCCAGATGCCGCCCGCATTGAAGCCCATCTTGATGCCCTGAGAAAATCAGATTGGATAGGGCCTGCGCGGCAATGGTGGCCAAAGTACGTTTTCCGATTCGATGATATTCAGAATGCGGTGCGGATTCTCTCTGCCGGCAAATTAACTTGCCGAAGCAACCGCGGAGAGGCTGTGGAGACGGCAAGCAAGGCGGTTCTCGACAAGACTGACGAGAAGTGGAAAGAGCATGTTCGTCTATACTTTCGCCCCCGGACTCCGACACAATATCAAGTTGAGGGCTTTCGCCCCAAGGGACAATGGGGGTCGCTTCAAGCTCACATGCCGATGCCCATATTCTTTCTATTCGACGCGAAAGAGATCCTGACGCGGAGGACGACCCAATTCAGTTACGGGAATCTGGCAGCCCATCCGGTGGTTGCGGACGATGCTGGTTTCTTCGAGTCCATTCCCTTCGAGATGGTCTATCACGACAGTCCGATGCCAGAGGACGTGAAGTCTACCATCAAATTTCATCGCCAAGCCGAAGTTGTCGTGCCGGGTGAATTGGATCTTGAATCGTTACGACATATTTGGTGCCGATCACAAGCGGAGCATCAGACGTTGATGAACCTGTTGCCCGCACAGATAGTGAAAAAGTATGCGGTGAGAATGAACCAGGGCAAGCGACCCAATTTGCACTTTTACAAATGGACGTTTGTGGAACAAGTCACCTTGGAGCAAAGCAAGATTTCTTTTGCGTTCAACACAAGTACGCTGACGCCGGGGCCGTTCCTAGCACATTTAGAAGTCACCAATCGACGGACGGGAGAAAAGTATAAGTGGGAGAATGCGCAGTTTCACGCGAAAGACCCACTCATTGTAGGCGTACCACAACTTGATAAACCGACGGCCTACGACGCGCGCTTCACTCTCGACGGTGCGATTACTTTTGCAGGTAGATTTACTCCGAAGACGATTCCGTTCTAACAGCCATTGAAGGGGCAGTTTGCCAGAACATGTTACGAATACTCGGCGATGACCCTGTTGAGACTTTCGAGCGTGAAGTAGTCCAGTTCGTCATCCCATCGGTATTTTTTCCCGTGGGTATTGCAGCAGGGCACTTCACCGAACCGCTCACGAAATCGGATTAGCAGGGCATCCTCTAATTTCTTCCAACTCTTCAATGCTCGCCTCGCCGTGCAGGTGACGATGTAATACTCCAATTCATTGAACCCGTGATCGTCTAGCAGGTAAGGGGCTTGCCAAGCGGCACTTTCTGTTATCCGTCGGAGTCCGTTCCTGGTGGTTCCGATATAGGCTATGCGTGACTTACCCTGAGCATATGAGAAGGGCTTGTTGGCTTTGGCGATATAGACTAGACGATGATCGTAGATCGCTTGCCGTGTGACTGTTAAGGCTGGAGTCTTTTCGGTCGCTATACGAAGCTTTCCGGACACGTTCACACAGCTACCAAAATCCTCATGCAGCTACAAGGCGAAAATGGCCATAAACGGCACGATGCAAAGAATCCCCTTACAGAAATAACCGGTACCCAACCCCCCGGCTCCGTCCGTTTCAACTTACCGGGTTTTGAGTTGCGCGCCCGATGGAAGACTTGGTTACATGTTTCAACACGGCGGCGACGCGTTCGCGAACGGAAAGATCACCGCGAAGCTCAATTACCGGACAAGTCCTTGCCGAAAGCCATGCTTGATGTTTCGCCAGGCTTCTTCCTCCCAAAATGCCAGCGTCATACTGCGCCGCCCATTCGAGAAACTCCGGATCGGCCCTCCCAAGGCACTCAATCTCGCGGGTTCGCAAGCGCTCAACCCGAATGGACGCGTCGAGATAAAGGAAGACGATAAGGTCGAAAGCGTTCTCCAACTCAAGGCCCCAGTCCATGATGGAACCGGCCAGGACCGCGCTTTGTTTCGCCCGCACATCGCGGAGAACTAATGCCAGCCGCTCCGCGCGGTTTCGCTTGGTTGTGAACGGCGGCACAGTAGGCAGCCAATAATAGTCGTCGGCTTCCAGGTGGGCAATCCCCAGCTCCTTGGCCAGCGCTGCGCCGAGCGTTGAGGTACCCGAACCCGAAGCCCCAGTGATGAGGATCAGCATCGCGGAAAGCGCCTAATAGCAGATGGATATCTGGCTCAATGCCCCACAGCCCATTCCACGCGTGGTTTGATGCCCAGGTCTTCGGCGATGCTCTTGACGATCATGCCCAGATTGCGCGCGGTGGGGTTCCCCCGGCGGTTGAGCATCCGGTGCAGCGTCTTTTCGCCCAAGCCGGTCTGCCGCGCCAGTTCCTTGAATGTAATTTCGGCGTGGACCAAATCCCGCAACATGGAAAGTCCTTCAGCGGTCTCGCCCGCTAGCAACGCGTTGATCGACTCGGCATAAAGTGCCCGCGCAAATTTCCGGTCGCGTTTGATCCGCGCCATGACCGTTTCTTTATAGTCTCGTGTGAGTGCCATTTTTCGCTTTCGCTTGTTTGTATCGTTTCCATCGTTCCACGGCGGCGGCGATGTCGGCGTCTTGTCGCCGCTTGCTCCCGCCGCCCAGCAAAATGACGATGGTTTTGCCTTCGCGTCCGTAATACACGCGATAGCCCGGACCGAAATCCAACCGCAACTCAAACACCCCGTCGCGCAGCGGCTTGCCTGCTCCAAAGTTGCCCGTCTCCAGCCGCCGGATGTAACGATCCACCCGCGCCGCCGTCACTGGATCCAGGTCATCGAACCATTCCGCAAACGGCGATCGTCCAGCCTCGATGTATTCACGAATTTCAAAGGTCTCGGCCATATAGTAGCATTTATGTTACTATTGTCAACTGGCGTTTGTTGCCAAGAAAGAGTATGGGAGCCAATGGGCACTTGGGCCGCAAGCCATAAGTAATAGTGGTCAGCATTTCATTTGGCCTGGAGAGCCGATCTCCTAAATCCTCGCGTCGGGCGGTCGCTTCCACTAGAAGTATTCAGCCAATGGACTGGCTCCAGACGATTTCGAGATTTTGGCCGCATTTGGTCGCGGGCATCGACTTTCTGGCCGCGCTGCTCGCCTCGATTCACGCCCTGCTGCACAAGCGCGATTCGCGCGCTGCGGTTCTCTGGATCGGTTTCATCTGGCTTCTGCCCGTGCTCGGGCCATTGCTTTATCTTGTATTCGGCGTCAACCGCATCCGCCGCCGCGCCATTTCGCTGGGCATGCATAGAATCATCAGCCGGCCCATTCCGGAAGATTTGGGTGAAACCCAGCCCGTGGAAGCGCAACATCTTCAACAGCTCGCGCGCGCCGTCGGTCACGTCGTCGCGCAGCCGCTGACGCCCGGCAACCACGTCCAATCACTGGTCAACGGCGACGAAGCGTTTCCGGCCATGGTCGCCGCGATCGAGTCCGCCACGAAGTCCATTGCGCTCGCAACCTACATCTTTGATAACGACCCAAGCGGAAGGCAGTTTGCTGACGCGCTGGGTCGCGCTGTCAAACGCGGCGTTGCCGTGCGCGTGCTGCTTGACGCCGCCGGCGCGCGCTACTCGTGGCCGTCCATTACCCACCGGCTGAAACACGCGCACATCCCGTTCGCGAAATTCCTGCCGGCTTCCTTGTGGACGCCGTGGCGCGTGACGACGATCAACCTGCGCAATCACCGCAAACTTCTCGTCGTGGACGGCCAGACGGCTTTCACGGGCGGCATAAACATCCGCCATGGCAACGTGCTTGCCGACCACCCCAAAGGGGCCGTGCAGGACTTGCAGTTTCGCATCGAGGGCCCGGTGGTGACACGATTGCAGGAGGCGTTCGTAAACGATTGGGCATTTACCACCGGCGAAACACTCGCGGACGACACTTGGTTCCCGGAACTGAAAGAATGCGGGAACATCGTCGCGCGAGTCATCATTGACGGCCCGGATGCGGATTTTGAAAAACTGCGGTGGGCGCTGCTCGCCGCACTGGCCGAGGCGCAAACGTCCGTGCAAATTGTCACCCCGTACTTCTTGCCGGATACGGCCCTGGTCACCGCGCTGAACCTTGCGGCGCTGCGGGGCGTGCGCGTGGACATTCGGTTACCGGCAAGAAGCAACTTGCCGTCGGTGCATTGGGCATCGCGCGCCATGTGGTGGCAGGTGCTCGAACGCGGTTGTCACCTCTGGCTAAGCCCGCCGCCTTTCGATCACTCCAAGCTGATGATCGTGGACGGCCACTGGGTTTTACTCGGCTCGGCCAATTGGGACGTGCGGAGCCTGCGGTTGAATTTCGAATTGAACGTCGAATGTTACGGACACGATTTCGCCAGCGAAATGGAAGCGCTGATTCGACGGAAACTTCGCGGCGCGCACGAAGTCACGTTGGCGGAAGTGAACGCGCGGTCGTTACCCGCGAAAGTGCGCGACGCTGTCGCCCGGCTGTTTTCACCGTATTTATAATTGTTTTGTTCTTCTGAGGGTTGCCGCGCCGGCCAAGCCTTCGTTCGCCCAACGACACAAGCTCAGCGACCCGTCCCATGACCGCCGTGAATTGCCATCACGACGTGTGAACCGGGTTCGCTGCCCGCATGCTCAGGCAGTTTCGTCTGAATCATACCAAGCATGCAGCACTTGGGGAGCGACTTGCGCCTCGATCGTGCATAATCCCCCGGCGCAGCCCGCGGCCGCCGGATTGGTTGTGACGCGGTCAAGATCGGGAGCAGAGAAGAACGTTCGTCGCAAACGATCCAACGTGTAGGTTTCCCGGCTGTTCCACGGCAACAGAGAAAGGATCCGGGCCATCACGCAATAGCCAAAGACGCTGAGGGCAAACGTTCCCACAGTTGGTAGCAAATAGAGCCAGCGCATAACAGGCGGGTAACAGATGAGCAGCAGAAGCAAATAAGCCGCTCGAATCTGAACGGAAAAAGCAGCGGGACTACGGTCGCGCACAAGCAGAATGATTCCTTGGCCCGCGGTCACCGCCATGGCCCCAATGAAGGCCAAACGATAACCAGAGAGGCCCACGATGAGTAGAGCGGTCGTGATCGTCCATGCCCACCAAATCCAGTCGTCCAGTTTGATGTAAAAAAGTCGCCGAGAATCATTTTTCATAATGTTTGCAATGTGGGTGTGGGGATCCTGCCTAACGCCCCAGGTTCAGCGACCCGGCCCATGACCGGCGTGAATGGCAATCACGACGTGAGGACCGGGTTCGCTGGAGCGCATGGCGTCAGCCTTTGGACTTGCCAGCGGCAAGCGCCTTCGCATCGCTGGTACTGATCGGATTGCCACCAATTCCCCAATCGCCGCTCTTGATCTCTTCCAAGATAACCACCGTCGCGGGACGGAGGCTCTCGCCTTCGATCGATACCATCGTGTCCGTGAGCTTCCGGACCATCTCCTGCTTTTGCGTTGGCGTGAAAACACCTTCAATCATTTTTACATTTATCAAGGGCATCTCTGTTCTCCAGTTCGTTGTTTCTGCTTTGTTTTAGTGATTCAGCGCGCACCGCAACTCTCAAGCGCGTGCCAAATAGTTTGGTTCTCTTTCAGATGCTTACGACCCAATTTTGCAGATCGTTGCTCGTTCTGACAATGGGACTTCCGTCCCATTCTGGATCCGCGGATGGCGCTGACGATCTCCCGCCAGATAGAGAAGCAACTCCGTGATTGGGCTATCCCTGCGTTGTCCCTTGGCTTACTGGGCGAGAGCGTGCGTCGCGTGTGTGACTGCCCCTCCGGCTCGCAGGGCGGCGGCGACCATCGCGGCCTCGACCATCTCGGCGTCGGTTGCCCCTGCCTTGCGCGCGTTACCGCTGTCGATATCGATGCAATACGGGCATTGCGTAGTGAGAGCAACGGCAATAAGTTCCTTATATTTTACAGGAATGGCTCCTTCGGCGACGGCCGCCTTGTCAAAGGCCCAAAAGGCCTTCATCACTTCCGGCGCGAGCCTGTCCATTTCCTTCAGCTTCGCCAGGTTTTCTTTGTTATACATTTGTTATACAGATGTTTGGTTGGATTCGGTCCAGATTGCTGGATAAAATATAATCTTAATTTGGATTGTATCAGTGCACTCGAAATTAGAGCCTCCAACTACGGGAAAGTTCCCACGGACTTTCTTGCTGATCGAAAACTGGGGTCACAATGGGTTCACAACGCCGTGGAGGGGCCAGTTTGTTTTTCATGCCTGGCCGCACGGCACCGCATCCCACCACCGCCCCCATGTCACGGCTCCGATCTCCCGCCCAATTGTGTGCACAATCGTCCCTTTTCCCCGCCGGAACAGATTACAAGACTGTAATGATTCTCAGTTCCTCGCGTGGGAAGGCTGCAAACCCTCAGAAATGACTGGTCCATGAGGGTTCTCATGCCGGCCATAAGCACCGGCACTCCACCTGCTTAAAACCCTCCCGTGGACACGAACAGCTTCCACAAGAGGGAGGTGAATCAGATGATTACGATTAACAAGATCCGCAAAGACCGCTCGGCGTTCACCCTGGTAGAAATCATGATCGTGGTTGCCATTATTGGGTTGCTCGCCGCGCTCGCGATCCCGGGTTTCGTCAAAGCCCGCAAACAGTCTCAAGGCCGCCGCATTCTCAATGACACGCGTCAGATGGACGCCGCCATTGACCAGTGGGCACTTGAGACAGGCCAGACCGATGGTAATGCCATCGATACGACCGCAGCCGCGACGTACTTGAAGACAGCCTGGAAGAGTAACGACCTGCTCGGCCATCCCTACGGCGTTACGGTGGTCGGTGGCACCCAGATGTCAGTCGCCGCCGCTACGAAGACTGCGTTGGCCGGTGTTGGTATCGACTGGGGCGCCTATTAAGGCCTGACCCAGTGCAAGCGCGCAAGCGCCTTTAGCTGCAATCGCCAGAGGCAGGAGGGCACCCCCTCCTGCCTCTGCTGCATGGAGGAGACGCGTTAAGGGTCAATTCGTTCTTTATGATAGCGCGGGGCGACCAACAGCGCGACATCATCCATGATGACCAGGGTCAACAGCGCTTCACCAAACCCATCACTCGCCCGCCAGCAACCGATACCCAATCCCCGGCTCGGTCTGGATCAACTTCCCGCTGGTCGTCGTCTCCAGCTTCTTGTGCAGTGAAGAGGTCAAGCCGAGCTTGTCATGTCACGGCTCTTTGACGCGAAAGAACTCCTGCGGGACGCCGTTGCTGACGGGCACGGCTACCGGCATGATCAGGCCGTTGCCGGAAAAATTCGTGCACGCAAACCAATTCGTCGTCGTCAGGTCCAGGTTCGCCTGGACCGTGTAGCTCTGGCTGGAAACCGTCAGAAAACTCATCGCAAAGTTGACGCCCGACAAGTTCACCGAGAGAATCTGAGGCGGCGGCGGCACGACCTGCACGGGAACGTGGCGTTCAATGTACGTGCCGTCGCCCAACTGCCCGCTCTGGTTAAAACCCATGGCCCACAGGCTCCCATCCGACTTTACAAAAAGGCTGTGGAAGAATCCGGCCGTAACCGCCACAACATTGTTGGACACGATCAACACGGGTATGGCGCGGTTGTTGGTTGTGCCGTCGCCCAATTGACCAAAAACGTTCCGGCCCATCCCCCAGAGGCTGCCGTCCGACTTTAAAAAAAGACTGTGAGCGCCCCCCGCCGCAACGGCCGTGACGTTGTTGGATACAATCAGCTCGGGGGTCGTGTGGATGGTGCCGTTGGTGCCGTCGCCCAACTCGCCGGCGGCATCGTTCCCCATGGCCCAGAGGCTGCCGTCGGATTTCACAAAAAGGCTGTGGTCCCCGCCGGCGGCAATCGCCGTGACATTACTGGCCACGATCAGCTCCGGAAGGTGGTGGTTCGTGGTGGTGCCGTCACCCAACTGGCCGTAACCGTTCCAGCCCGTGGCCCAAAGGCTGCCATCCGGCTTTATCAAAAGGCTGTGCTGCTCCCCGGCCGCAATCACCGTGAAGACATTGCCCGATGGATTGGACAGGACCTGCTCCGGCACGGCACGATTGTTGGTGGTGCCGTCGCCCAATTGGCCGCTCGCGTTGTAACCCATCGCCCAGAAACTGCCGGGACCGGTCAACGGATGAAACTTTAGAAAAAGACTGTGGACCGCTCCAGCAGCAATCAACGTAACCTCGTTGGATACGATCAGTTCGGGGATGAGGACGTCATTGGTCGTGCCGACACCCAACTGGTTCAGAAAGTCCGCGCCCATGCCCCAAAGGCTGCCATCGGACTTTACAAAAAGGCTGTGAAAGTCTCCGGCGGAAATCGCCGTGACGTTGCTGGATACAATCTGCCCGGGAGCATTGGTGCCGGCGACGCTGAAGCCATCGCCCAACTGCCCATGGGGGTCGCCCCCCATACCCCAAAGGCTGCCATCAGACCTTACAAAAAGGCTGTGGTAAACTCCGGCGGAAATCTTCGTCACGGTCGCGGCCTGGACAGCAACCGCCGGCCATAACAACAGCAGGACAAGCCCGCCAAAAATACCGGCTCGATGCCGTCGCCGGGCCGTGGACAACGACGAACACCGCGACGTCCCCAAGGTGTTTAATTCGCAATTGATCATGCGACCCGTCCAGTCCTTTTCTTGAAGAAGCGATACCCGACAACTCACGCCCACAAAATAGCAATCGCAGACTCCGTCGCAGTGTAGCCGCCAAGGCAAGAAAACTCAAGGTAATTCGACCATCCGCATCCCGAACGCCTCACAGTTTTTCGGCTCGGACTCGCTGCTGCACTACTCACTCGCCAGCAAGCGATACCCAATCCCTGGCTCGGTTTGGATCAACTTCCCACTCGTCGTCGTCTCCAGCTTCTTGCGCAAATGCGTGATATACACGCGCAGATACTGTGACTGCCCCTCGGAGTTCGGTCCCCACACGGCTCGCAGGAGTTGCGCGTGGGTGACGACCTTCCCCGCATGGCGCACCAGTTCGTGCAACAACGCGTACTCGGTCGCCGTGAGATGGACTTCCTTCTTCTTCACCGTCACCGTCCGCCCCGCAAGGTCAACGGCCAGGTCGCCGCTCACGAAGACCGGCTCTTCCTGCGCCTCGGGCGCGCGACGCTGCACGGCCCGCATTCGTGCGAGCAGTTCCTCCGTGCCGAATGGCTTCGTCAGGTAATCGTCCGCGCCGTTGTCGAGCGCCGCCACCTTGTCTGCCTCGCGGTCGCGCACCGACAACACCAGCACAGGCGTCTGGCTCCATTCACGCAGCCGCTTCAAGACCGTCAAGCCATCCATGTCGGGCAATCCCAAATCCAGGACGATCACATCCGGTCGACGAGCCGCCGCCTCCTGCAAACCCAATTGCCCGTTGTCCGCCTCGAATACGCGATAACCCTGCGGCTCCAGCGTCAACCGCAGCAACCGGCGAATCGGCGGTTCATCATCAATGACCAGTACCGTGCGCTCGGCGGTCATGACGGCCTCGCGGTCGTTTCCACGGGCACCCGGATCGTAAAGGCCGCGCCGCCCGCGGGATTGTTCTTGGCGTCGATCTCGCCGTGATGGGCGCGGGCGATGCCTTGCACAATGGACAAGCCCAGTCCCGTGCCGCCGGGCCGTGAACCGGTGCCACGAAAGAATTTCTCGAACACCTTCTTCTCCTCGCCGGCCGCCAGTCCCGGGCCATGGTCGCGGATGCGCAACAACAGCGTCGCGCCGTCGAGTTGCGCCGACATATCAATCGACGTCGCGGCGGGACTGTGTTCCACGGCGTTGACCAGCAGATTGCACAACGCCTGCTCCATCAAGCCGAAATCCAGCCGCACCAGCGGCAGGTCTTCCGGCACCGTGATATGGACGCGCTCGCGCGAGACCTCGTTCTCAACCTGGCTCACGGCCGACTCCAGCAACTCGCGCGCTTCGCCCCATTCGAGGTTCAGCGGCAGCCGCCCCGAATCGATGCGCGTCATGTCGAGCAGGTTGGTCACGATGCGGTTCAAGCGCCGGTTCGCCGCCTTGATCTCATCCAAAAATGTCTCCGTCAGCGGCAGCCCGGCATCCTTCAATTGCGTGTCCAGCCCGTCGGTTGCCGCGCCAATCACCGCCAGCGGCGTCTTCAACTCGTGCGAAACCGAATCCAGCAGCGTCCGATGCAACCTCTCCGATTCCTCGGCCACGCGCGCCTGTTGCGCCGTCTCAATCGAACGGTAGCTTTCAATCATCACCGCGATCTGGCCCGCGAACGTCTCCAGCAAATCGTTCTCGTCGAGCGTCCACGTGTTGCGCTCCTCAAAATGAATGCCCATCACGCCGAGCTTGTTCTTCGACGTCTGCAGCGGCAGGTACAACCCCTGCGCATCGGGCAGCGTGTCGGTAAACCGTCCCGCCGCCTGCCCGCGCTCGAAGGTCCACGCCGCCACGGCGCGCTCCTTGGCGTCGACGGAAAACGTGCTCGCCGGGTGCGGCGCTTCCTCGAGCCGCCCTTCCGCCGTCGCCAGCAAAATCACTGTCCGCGACCGAAACAGTGCGTCCACCTCCTTCACCGCGCGCGCCAGCCCATCCTCCAGCGAAGCGCTCGCGGTCACGCTTTCCAGCAACCGATTCAACGCCGAGGCGCGCCGCTCGCGCCGCCGTTCCGCGGTCTCACGCGTGCGCAGTTGGTGCGTGATGTGCCCCATCGCCAGCGCCACCACGAAAAACATCGAGAACATCATCAAATCGTGCGCCGAGGTGATCCGAAACGTGTACAACGGCGGAATGAAGAGGTAATTCCACGCCAGCGCGCTCAGCGCCGCCACCAACAGTACGGCCCACCGATTCAGCACCATCGCCAGCAGGACCACGCACAAGAGATACACCAGCGAGATTGCCGCGTACCCCGTCACACCCTGCAACAACCAGCCCACCCCCGTCGCCGCCACCACCGCGCCCACCCCCGCGGCGCAATCACGCAGAAAATTGATCCCAACATCCTGTGTCCAGGGACGGCGCTTCGGCGCGCCCGTGCGCGTGGCTCCGCTCACCACGTGTACGTCGATGTCGCCGCCGCGTTGGATCAACCGACTCGCCAGCGATCCCCCTTGCAACAATTCAAGCAGTCGGTTGCCGGAAGGCTTGCCGACCACCATCTCCGTAACGCCCTGGTCGCGCGCCGCTGCCAGCAAAGCGCTCGCCACATCGTCGCCGGTGGTCATCACCACTTCCGCGCCCAACTGCCGGGCCAGCGAAAGATTCTTGGTCAGCCGTCGCTTCTCGTCCTCGCTCAGCGCCGCCGAAGTCTCCACATAAACCGCCACCCACGGGGCATCCATCGCCGCCGCAATCCGCCGCGTCCAGCGGATCAATTGACCGGAAAACGGACTCGGCCCAACGCCCACGCCCAGTCGCTGCCCGGACTTCCACGGCGCGCCGATGCGCTTCGTGCGCATCACATCCCGCAATTCCTGGTCCACGTGCTCGGCCGTCGTGCGCAACGCCATCTCGCGCAGAGCGGTGAGAGTTTCTTCGCGGAAAAAATTCTCCGAGGCCGTCGCCGCCCGTTCGCCCAGGTACACCTTGCCCTCGGCCAGCCGCTTGCGCAATTGATCGGGGGTGACGTCAACCAGTTCGATCTCGTCGGCCTGGTCGAGCACCGAATCGGGCACGGCCTCCCGCACCACCACACCCGAGATCTGTTGCACCACGTCCAGCCGGCTCTCCAGGTGCTGGACGTTGAGCGTGGTGAAGACATTGATGCCGGCGTCGAGCAATTCGAGCGCGTCCTGGTACCGTTTGGGATGGCGGCTGCCCGGCGCGTTGGTGTGGGCCAACTCGTCCACGAGCACGAGCGCCGGACGCCGCGCGAGAATGGCGTCGATATCCATCTCCTGCAACGTGACGCCGCGGTAGTCGATCTTCTTGCGGGGAATGATCGGCAACCCCGCCAGCAGCGCCTCCGTCTCCGCGCGCCCGTGTGTCTCCACCACCCCGATCATGACGTCCACGCCCTCCGCCTTCTGGACGCGCGCGGCCTCCAGCATCGCGTACGTCTTGCCGACGCCGGGAGACATGCCGAAGAAGATCTTCAGTTGCCCGCGTTTTGCCGACTGTTCCTCGCGCTGGATTTCCGCGAGCAACGCGTCGGGGTTTGGCCGCGATGGCTCGGTCATGCGGCCATTCTAACTTTTAGGTGGCGTTTCACCATTCAAAAGTATGCGTCGTTACCGATGACCAAATTGGATTACCGCTCCACCGGTCACGATCAAAGCCAGCCCCCACCACGTCGATGAAGGAATCACTTCCTTGAAGACAAGCCGGCCAACCAAAACACTGACCAATGCAAAGAAGGCGACGTAAACGCCAATCAGCTTCGAGAAATCCCATTTAACCGAATTGACAACCAGCCCGTAGCAACCGAGGGCGACAAAGCCGGCGATGATGAGTGCAACATTACTCCCCCGCAAGCCGCGGCGAACCGTCGCATCACCACCAACCTCCAGGAGGGCCGCCGCCAGAAAAATCAGCCACGCAATAAAGTTCATGCCGATATAGTATCACCTCTTGTTCGCATGGTGATGCCAGAGCCATAGAAACAAGAGAACCTGGATTGTCAGCGGGATGACGACGATGAAAAATAGATGGCGCACCAGCAGTAATGCCCTTCTCCAACGGGTTGATTCCTGCAAGCGGTCTTTCAATCCGGTGACCTGAATCTGCCCGGGCGCGTCCAGGTCTGCCTTCATGGCGGCTGCCGTTGGATACCGCAACGCAGGATCCCGCTGCAGGGCGCGCAAGACGATTTCCTCGGCTTGCGGTGACAGTTCCGGGTTCAGTTTCCGCGGGGCCGGCGGGTCCCCCGTCATGCGTGTGTTCATGATGACGAATGGATCGTCGCCGTCGAACGGCGGAACTCCGGTCAGCATCTCATACAACACCGCGCCGAGACTGTAGATATCGGAGCGCTGGTCGCCGCGCCGGCCCTTGATCTGTTCCGGCGCAATGTAGTCGGGCGTGCCCATCGCCGGCGTGAAACCGACGAACGTGAGCCGCCGCAATTCCACCGCCTGGGAAATCCTAAAATCCATGACCCGTACCCTGCCGTCCGGGCAAATCATCAGATTGCTCGGTTTCAGGTCGCGATGGATCACGCCGTGCTCGTGAAGATACTGCAGCGCCTCGCAGATCAGGCTGGCGAACTTGAGCGCGTCCTTTTCCGGCAACGGTCGAATTCTGCCGAGGAGATGCGCCAGCGTGCAGCCGCGCAGGTATTCGGTCACGATGTAGGGCCGTGATCTGCTCCCGTTCACGGGAACAAACTTCAGGATGAACGGGTGGTTCAGCCGGCTGCCGATTTCTTCTTCCCGCTGGAAGCGGGCGAAGGAAGCCGGATTGCTCTCCAGGCTGAGGTGCGGCACCTTCACCGCCACCGCTTGGTTGTTATCGTGCAGGTCCTGGCCCTTGAAAATCGTCGCCATCCCGCCCTGGCTGATGACCTCCGTCAGCAGAAACCGGTCGTCCAATATATCCCCGGGACCGAGCCCAACGGTGAAGTGCGCCTGGCCGAGTGCTGCGCTGTAGTCCGGCACATCGTGACCACCTGCACCATGGTCGATCACGGCGGAGCGATTTCGTTTCGTTGGAAAGCCGAGGCGCATGGTGAAGTTTGGGAGCGGTTCGCCAATCAGGACATCGTTTCAACGGAAACACCCACCGCAAACCCCCGTTCCAGTGCCGGCACCACCAGTACCGGACAAGGCGCATGACGGACCACTTTCTCTGTCGTACTGCGCCGGAAAAATCCGCGCGAGCCAACCGCGCCGTGGCTGGCCATGATGATCATGTCGGCATTCGTCTCCTTCGCTTCATTAACGATTTGCTGGTAAGGTTTTCCTCCCGCAACCACAACGTCGGTGACAATTTCCTCTCCCCAGATCACGTCCACCAGTTTCCGGATTTGGCTCTCGCCGACCTCGCTCATTTCTTCAATCAGCCGCTCGCGCGAGATGTTGCGTCTGACGTGCGAGCCATCCGGCTTGACGACGTGCAGTAGCGTAATCGTCGCCTTGTACTCCCGGGCAAACGCCGCCGCGTATTGGAGCGCCTTGGTCGTGGCTGCCGAAAAGTCCACGGGCACAAGGATCCGGCATAGTTGCAGGCCGGACGATGTTGAGTTGATGGCGCGTGGTCCGGGCTTTCGAAATGGAGGCTTATCCATGTCCGATCACCTATCCCTTCGGGTTGGCACTCCCTTCCGTCTTTTTCACGTCCAGCCCATCCAGGGCCAGATTCAGCCGCAGTACGTTCACGCGTGCTTCGCCGAAAATACCCCACTGCGGCGGCTCGACGAACTGCTCCACCAGCACCTTGACCTGGTCCGCGCCGATGCCGCGCGCAGCGGCGACGCGTGCGACCTGTAGTCGCGCCGCTTCGGGACTGATATGCGGATCCAACCCGCTGGCCGACGTAAAAACCATGTCCGCCGGCACGGGCGCGTCCGCCGCCAGCTTGTTGCCGGTGCGGAACGCCGTGGCGTTGGCGGTGACGTTGGACTGCAGCGTCTGGCTCGTTGGGCCAAGGTTGCTGGCGCCTGAGGGCACCGTGGCGTAACTACCCGCCGATGGTCGCGGCCAGAAATACTTGTCGCCCGTAAACTGCTGCGCGAGCAACTCGGAACCGACCACTGTGCCGTTGCGCATGAGCAAGCTGCCGTTGGCCTGGTCGTGGAAAGCAACCTGCGCGATGCCGGTAATAACGAGCGGATACAGCACGCCGGTCAACACCGTGAATACGATCGTGAGCAATATCGATTGAATAAGAAGTTTCATCGCTTTTTCTTCCTTCGGTTATGACGCCAGATGCGCCGCTACCAACAGTACATCGATCAGTTTGATACAGAAAAACGGGATGATGATCCCGCCGACACCGTAGATCAGCATGTTCTTGCGCAGGATTACCGCCGCACCCAGCGGTTGGTATTTCACGCCGCGCAACGCCAACGGTATCAGCGCCACAATGATCAGGGCGTTGAAAATCACCGCGCTGAGAATCGCGCTTTGCGGGGAATGCAGGTACATGATGTTCAACTTGTCCAGCGGGCCGCGGCCACCTACCTGGGTGGCATAGAGCAACCCGAACATCGCCGGCAGGATGGCGAAGTATTTCGACACGTCATTGGCAATGCTGAACGTCGTCAGCGCGCCGCGCGTCATCAACAGTTGCTTGCCGATCTCGACGACCTCGATGAGCTTGGTCGGGTTGCTGTCGAGGTCCACCATGTTACCGGCTTCGCGCGCGGCCTGAGTGCCGGTATTCATCGCCACGCCGACATCGGCCTGGGCCAGGGCCGGCGCGTCGTTCGTGCCGTCGCCAATCATGGCGATGAGTTTGCCGCCTTCCTGCTCCTTGCGAATACGGGCCAGTTTGTCCTCGGGCTTGGCTTGGGCAATGAAATCATCCACCCCGGCCTCAGCGGCGATAGCCGCGGCCGTCTGCGGATTATCACCCGTGATCATCACCGTGCGCACACCCATCTTGCGCAGTTGCGCAAAGCGCTCCTTGATCCCGCCCTTGACCACGTCTTTCAACCGAATGACGCCGAGCACACGCGCGCCGTCCGAGACCACCAGCGGCGTGCCGCCCTGCGTCGAGATATCGAACACCACTTGCTCCACCGCTTTGGGATAAAGCCCGCCTTTTTGTTCGACGTGCGCGCGGATGGCTTCCGCCGCGCCTTTGCGAACCACGCGCACACCCTTGCCATCGGGATCGATCAAGTCCAAACCGCTCATGCGGGTCTGCGCCGTGAACGGCACGAATTTGGCCTGCGGTTCCGCCACTTCGCGACCACGCAGATTGTATTTCTCCTTCGCCAGTACGACAATGGACCGACCCTCGGGGGTCTCATCAGCCAGCGAAGCCAACTGCGCAGCGTTGGCGACTTCCTCCACGTTGACGCCCGGCGCGGGAATGAATTCCGTCGCCATGCGGTTGCCCAG
>JBGOTY010000024.1:0-17813 GCA_041476745.1 Verrucomicrobiia bacterium
CGGGCCTTACAAGGTGCCGAATGTCTGGGTCGATGTCCTCGGCGTGTTCACCAACAACAACCCCTGTGGCGCCATGCGCGGCTTCGGCGCCGCGCAAACCGCCATCGCCTACGAGGGGTTGATGGACCGGCTCGCGGTGAAGCTCGGCATGGACCAGGCCGAGTTGCGCCGAAAAAACCTGGTGAAATCCGGCGATGAGGTCACGACGGGACAAGTTGTGCCGTACGCGACCGCCGTCGAATGTTTCGACGCGGTGTTACAGCGGATTGATTGGAAGAACCGCAGCTATGAGACCCCCGCCCCGCACCTGAAGCGCGGTTACGGCGTCAGCATCATCTGTTTCGGTCTCGGCTACGGCGATGGATTCCCCGACGCGTCGCGCGCGCGCTGCCGGCTCACCCCCGACGGCCTCCTGGAGGTTTACTCGGGCGCCTGCGATGTCGGGCAGGGGCTCATTAACATGATTGCGCAGATCGCGGCGGAGGAAGTCGGCGTGCCGCTGGAGAATGTGCGGCCGATTCTTTCGGACACGGCGTTGACGCCCGAATCCGGCAGCTCGTCGGCGACACGGCAGACATATTTCACCGGTTCGGCCGTGCACATTGCGGCGTCGGAATTGAAGAAGCAGTTGCAGGACATCGCCGCCAGTCACCTCCAGGAGTTGGTTTACGAAATCAAGATCGAGAACGGAGCGGCCTTCAATGTCCACCGGCCGGAAAGGCGCATGACGTTGAAGGAAATCGCGCGCGTGGGAAAGAAGCGCGGCTTTTCGCTGGAAGCGATGGGCGTGTACAAACCGCCGACGATGCCGGAGAACACGCAGACCGGGCAGAGCATGCGGGCGTTTGTCACGTACCTTTTCGGAAGCCACGCCTGCCAGTTGCTGGTCGATACGGAAACCGGCGAGGTGAAAATCGAGCGCTACATCGCCTGTCACGATGTCGGCAAAGCCATCAATCCCGACCAGGTCATCGGCCAGATCCAGGGCGGCGTCGCCCAGGGCATCGGCATGGCCTTGATGGAAGAAGTCGTGATGAAAGACGGCCGGATCATGAATCCGGGCTTCACGGATTACATTTTGCCGACGATCCGCGATGTGCCCGAAATCGAATGCATCGTGATGGAAAACCCCGACCCGGGCGGCCCGTTCGGCGCGCGCGGGGTCGGCGAACCGCCGCTGATCGGGACGGGACCCGCCATTCTCTCGGCCATCTACGACGCCATCGGCACGCCGATTCGCGAACTTCCCGCCACCCCGGAACGCATCTGGCGCGCTCTTTTGGACCACTAATACAACGCGGCCGGCGACGGCATGGGCGTTGCTCTAGAAACGCCCGTTTTGCAGGACTCAAAAGCCATTGACAGGATACATTTACTGTGTTAAGAATGTTCAGTTTGAATTGAACGATGCCCAAAGACTCTTCAACCGCCAACTGGCCGGCTGTGCGCCGCAAGTTCATCGAAGCGGGCGGCAGCACCACGCAATCCTTTGGGCTGGGACGCATTCTCGGCCAGATTTACGCCCTGCTCTATCTCAGTCCCGCTCCCCTTTGTCTCGACGAGATTGTCCGGGAACTGAGCGTCAGCAAAGCCAGCGTCAGCACCACGGTGCGCCAACTCGAACGCTGGTCCGCCGTCAAGCGCGTCTGGGTCCAGGGCGATCGCAAGGATTACTACGAAGCCGAAACCGATTTTAACGCGGTCCTGCGTCACGGACTGCTCACGACGGTGCGCAAGAAGCTCGATACCGCCGGCTCACAAATCAACCACGCGGAGAGTTCACTCCGCGAGACTCGCGCCAGGGGTAATGGCAAGAGCCACGACGAATTGGCGATCGTGATGCAACGCCTCGATCACGCGAAGCAATTTCACAGCAAGATCCAGGGGCTCCTGAACAATCCCCTGCTGGATCATCTGCTGTAGACCGCAAAGACGGACAACTCCTTCGGGGAGTTGGAGACAGGACAACGGAGCATGAACCTTCGATGGGTCGAAGGAAGAACGAACAGGCATTCGCACAGAATGCACCTGAATGGCGGCAGCATGTTTTTGAAACGTTTTGACACATCCCGCGTCGGTCTCCCCGGGTATTTCTTACATGACTCCCCTTTCCACAACGGTTATCTCGGCGGATCGGCAGGAGAGGCTGCGCCAGTTCCTCAAGGACCTTTGGGACTACCGCGAGTTGTTCTGGACGTTTGTCGAGCGCGACATCAAGGTGCGTTACAAGCAAACGGCCCTCGGTGTCCTCTGGGTGGTGCTCCAACCGTTATTCGTCGCCGGCGCCTTCTCCGTGATTTTCGGCAAGATCGCCCGCATGCCGACCGATGGCCTGCCCTACGCACTCTTCTACCTCTCGGCGCTGGTCGCGTGGAACACGTTTGCCACCTCGCTTTCACAATGCGCGTTGAGCATGGAGACCAATGCTGGTCTCATCAGCAAGGTCTATTTCCCGCGCATCATCGCGCCCGGCGCGATTGTCCTCGGCTCGCTTCTCGACTTCGCCATCGGCTGGGCGTTGCTCAACATCGTGGCCGCCGGGTTGGGATACTGGCACTGGCAATTGGTCGCCCTCACGCCACTCCTGCTCTTGATTCAAGCCGCGACCGCTCTTGGAATCGGCGCGGCCCTGGCCGCGCTGAACGCCCAGTATCGCGACGTGAAGCACGCCATTTCTTTCCTGATCCAGCTTTTCATGCTCGCCACCCCCGTGATTTATCCCGCGTCGCGGCTCCCCGCCGTCGCGCAGCAGTGGCTGTTCCTGAACCCGATGGCCGGCGTCGTCACCACCTACCGCGCCTGCGTGCAGGGCACCCCCCTCAACTGGCCGCTGATCATCCTCTCACTCCTGACTTCCGTGGTTTACCTCAGCGTGGGGTTTTGGTTTTTCCGCAAACTCGAAGCTCGTCTGGCGGACATCCTGTAGGATATGGGCAAGAGGCAAGGGGCAAGAGGCCGATAATGACAAAACCACACTTCCGGTTTGAAGACTTGGAGATCTGGCAACTGTCACGCGCCTTGGCGGTGAAGTTTCACAAGCTGGCTGAAAATCTCGAAGGCAAGAAGTGTTACCGATACGCGGAACAACTCCGTGGAGCAGCTCTCTCAGTGCCCAACAACATTGCGGAAGGTTCTGCCAGCCCGCACACCGCGGAATTCAAGCAGTTCCTGAACATCGCTCGCAGATCCTTGTTTGAGAACGTCTCCATGCTGCTTGTCTTCGAATCCATGGAACTCTTGCCGCGTGAAACGATCGATCCATTGCTCAACGACTGTGACACCCTCAGCCGTATGATCACGGCCTACTCCCGAACCCGTTAAACCACCTACTCCTGTGCCTCTTCCCTCTTGCCCCTTACCTCTTACCCCCTGCCCATGAGCAACGAATCCGCGATCACCCTTGAAAACGTCAGCAAGCGCTACCGCTACGGAGGCACGGCCCCGCTCAGCTATAATCTACGCGCCGATATCACCGAGTGGATCAAGGGTTCATTCCGCCGTGGCCAACATCGCCACGCGACGCTGCACGAGGTTCAAGAGAAGCATCTGTCTGAATCGCCCGAGTATTTCTGGGCGCTCAAGGACATTGACCTCGAAATCAAACAGGGCGAAGTCGTCGGCATCATCGGCCGCAACGGCGCGGGCAAGAGCACGTTGCTGAAAATCCTCTCCCGCATCACCCCGCCCACGACCGGCACGATTACCTACCGCGGTCGTGTGGCCAGCCTGCTCGAAGTTGGCACCGGTTTCCACCGCGAACTGACCGGCCGCGAAAACATCTTTCTCAACGGCTCCATCCTCGGCATGAAGCGCAGCGAAATCGCCGGCAAGCTCGACGAGATCATCGCCTTCGCCGAGGTCGAGAAATTCATCGACACCCCCGTGAAGTTTTATTCGAGCGGCATGTACGTGCGGTTAGCCTTCGCCGTCGCCGCCCATTTGGAACCGGAAATACTGATCGTGGACGAAGTGCTTGCTGTCGGGGATTCACAATTCCAAAAGAAGTGCCTCGGCAAGATGGGGGACATTGCCAAACAAGGACGAACCGTGCTGTTTGTGAGCCATAATATGGATGCGATCGTGCGACTATGCGGGAAGGGTGCCATTCTGAGCGTGGGAGAATTGGCCGCATATGGCGAGACACGGTCCATCGTAGAGAATTACCTCTCGAAATTGTTTCCCACTACCGAAACGAACTCCGTCTGCTTCGATCCGCCCGTTACGGATAAGAAGCTGGTGTTTCGCCGGGTTGCGCTTCTTGGCGGGGATGGTTCCGCAAGCCGGAAACTACGTTGCGAGATCGACTATGAAGTGTGCGCACCCACGCTGGGCGGCCTGATCGCAATTCGTATTGATTCGGCGGTTGGAACCCCTGTGGCAACTTTTACGGACAACGATCTTGACGAAGGCCGCTTTCTGAAGCATGCAGGGCGTTATCGCGTAAACTGCCTGCTTCCAACCAATCTCTTAAAGCCCGGCCTCTATCGGCTGACGATCTCCGCGGCTGACATGAAAACCATACGCTACGATTATCACGAGAGCGTACTGGCATTCTACGTGAGCCAACCACCAGACATCCTTGCGACTTTCGAGCGGGAAGGCCCGCTATTGACAGCCACTGACTGGAAGATCAGCGAAATCCATTAGTATGTCGGCAAGGGGAACCCATCCACTTCTCGCGATCCCGTGGCGCAAGGCAAAAGCGGCACGTGAGTTGGCCGCACTTTGCTATCGAGATCTCCGGGTGAATGGGCTCGGTCAGATATTCCCAATCGCGCCGCACACGCTGAACCTGTTGGTCAATGACATCTGCAACTCGAAATGCCAGATGTGCCTCATCTGGGAGCAGAAACGCGATAAGGAATTCACCACCGACGAACTGGCCAACATCCTACGCGATCCCCTCTTTAAGCGGCTTCAATACATCGGCGTAAGCGGTGGCGAGCCAACACTGCGGAAGGACCTGCCCGAAATCTATCGCGTGCTCGTTAGCAAGCACCCACGCATTAAACAGACCGGCATTATTACAAACGCCATTCGTGCCGATGACGTCATCTCCCTCAGCGAGGCGTCAGCACTGGTTTGTCGCAACGCGGGGGTACCATTCAACATCATGGTCTCACTGGACGGCATTGGCGAACTGCATGACCACATTCGTGGTCGCCCTGGTAACTTCAAGAGTGCTCTCGAGGTTCTCAAACATTTTCGTGACAAAACGGACATTCCGCTGAGTATCGGCTGCACCATCACAAAGGACAATGTATGGGGTATTGATGAGGTGTTGGAGTTCTGCCGTCGCGAACGTATCTATGGACGGTTTCGCGTGGCTGAGTTCATTGATCGTCTTTACAACACCGGCCAACGGCAGGTCATCCGCAATTTCAGCGAGAGCGAAGCTTATCAACTCGCATTATTCTTCCGCAAGTTGGAGCTCACATACGAAACGTCGCCTTTGGTCCGCCGGACCTATCGGAATATCAGCCAGATGATAATGGAAGGGGCCCCGCGCTCGATTAAGTGTCCCTGGCAGGCGCAGGCAGCGACACTTGACTGCCGCGGCCAGCTTATGTATTGCGCACCCAAGTCTCCCATCCTTGGCAATGCGCTCACGACATCCGCCAGCAAACTTTATCGCGATAATATAGATAAACGAAAACAAATCCTGAAGCATGATTGTGACAGTTGTATCCATGACTATCATGCGGAGGAGACGACCAAAGAGTGGTGGCTTGAACACCAAACGCGGCGGTGGTGCACGCGCTTGACCCTCGAGCGCGCCTTGATAGCCGCAGGCAAAGTTCACGTTGCGCCCCCGGTCGGTCAAACGCCCACACCACGTAGCGTCCTGATTGTCGGCTGGTATGGATCAGAAACAGCCGGTGACAAAGCCATTCTGGGCGGAGTCATTGGGCAAGTTCGAGAACGCGCGCCGACATGCCGAATTACCCTGGCTAGCCTCCACCCGTTTCTTTCTCGTTGGACTGTCCGGGAGCTTTCCCATCTCGACGTCGAAGTAATCGATTTCTACAGCGCCGCATTTTGGGAGCAGACCGGGAGTGCCGATGAGGTCATCATGGGAGGCGGCCCATTGATGCACATTAATGAGCTTGGGCTGATACTTTGGGGCTTTCTGCGTGCCAAAGGCGCTGGACATAGAACGCGACTGGCTGGGTGTGGTATTGGACCGTTGGATCGCGGGGCGCAGTACGAGCGAGCCGTCGCGGAGATATTGAGGCTCACGGACGTGATCGAAATGCGTGACTCCGCTTCTGTAAAATGGGCGCAACGACTTACGGGTCGGAATGACATTACGAATACGGGCGACCCTTCCGAGTTGTTTGTGCGGCAGTGGCGCAAGGAACATCCGAGCGCTGAACGGCAGCCGTTTCTCAACCTTTACTTGCGGGAATGGACAGCGGAGTATCAAGGCGCGCTGAGTCAACAGCAGTTTGAACAAACCAAGGCGAATGCCGAACGCGAACTGGGCAGCTGGGTTCGCAAATTAGCCACAGAACTGAAGTTGCGACCCCGCCTGCTGGCCATGCACCATTTCTGCGTTGGAAATGACGATCGTGATTTTAACCGGCGATTTGCCCGCACTCATCTCGCGGATCTCGATCCGTTGGTTGAGATGGTTCCTTTTTCTCCCCAGCAATTGCTGGCCTCCATGCAACAGGGGACGCTTTCGTTGTGTATGAGATTTCACTCCGTGGTATTTGCCAGCACGCTCGAGGTGCCGTTCTTCGCCATCGATTATACTCAGGGAGGCAAGATCACCCATTACCTTTCGGATAGAGGTATGCAGCGGCGCATGGTCGAGTGGAAGGAATTGGCGGCCGGAAATTGGCAACATTTGATGGATACCACCGTGTCACACTCATGATTGTCAGTCAATTCAACACTTCTCTAACGGGCGGCGCCGGTGCCGCCGCGCGGCGACTTCACGAAGAACTGGTCGCCCGGGGCGTTGACAGCCGCTTCTACTACAGCGCGGAATTCACTTACCCCGCGAAGCCCAGCTACATACCCTACGCACCACCCGCCACGCCGCGCAATCTCCTGGTGGCAGCCATGCGAAAAGCAGCGTGCTTCCAATACCGAAAGCGCGTGCGCCGCTACACTCAACATCAGCCTGCCAATAGTGGATTATTCTCGGATACACGATTGCACTACCCCACTCCGCGGCCACAGCAAGATCCGTCTGAGGATGTGATTCATTTGCATTGGATCGCGGACTTTCTGGATTACCGGTCGTTCTTTAAGTCGATTCCAGACGATCTGCCGATTGTCTGGACGCTGCACGACATGAATCCATTCACCGGCGGCTGCCATTATTCGATGCAGTGCACGAAATTTGAGTCCGAATGCAAACGTTGCCCGCAATTGCCTGCACCCTCCGACAAAGACATGTCGTGGGAGAATTTCGCAATCAAGCGGCACGCGTTCCATGGAAAAAACCTGCACATCGTCACCCCGAGCCGTTGGCTGGCCGATTTAGCCCAGCATAGTACGTTGCTCTCGCCATTTTCAGTCACCACCATCCCCAACAGCCTGAATACGGATATTTTCATGCCTGCGGACAAAGCCAAAGCACGGGCCGCATTCCAATTGCCGACAAACGCTAAAATCCTTTTATTCGTCGCGGATGACATTGCCAATCACCGCAAAGGCGTGGGGTTGCTGGTGGAGGCTGTTGCGCATCTCAAGAACATCCCCAACCTGCTCGTCGTGACCGTTGGAAGTGGTGAACCACCGCATTTGGGAGCGGTCTCCCATCGCCATGTGGATTCGGTTTCGGACGAAACGAAACTGGCAAGCCTGTATGGCGCGGCGGACGTCTACGCGATCCCCTCTCTTCAGGACAATCTACCCAACACCATTCTTGAATCCATGGCATGTGGTACGCCTGTGGTCGGTTTTGCGGTCGGAGGTATTCCGGAAGCTGTGCGTCCCGGCGAAACCGGTGTATTGGCTCCCCCCGGAGATGTAGAGGCCTTGGCCCAAGCCATCAGTGAATTTCTGGCCAACCCCGTGCTGCAAACTTCGATTGGCGAGAATTCGCGCAAGGTTGCTGTTCGTGAATATGCCCAACCGGTGCAAGCCGGACGTTACCTGTCCCTGTACGAGAGTCTTATTGAGCGACGGCCGGTCGCCTAGATATGTCGAAACTACTGAATTATCTGGTCCTCGGTTGGTTGCTGCTGGCAGTCGCAGAACTACAGGCGCTCGCCCAAACCACCAAGTTGTATGTGGCTCCTGGCGGCGACGACGGCGGCCCCGGCACCGAAGAAAAACCGCTGGCTACGCTGGCACACGCGCGAGACATGGTTGGCGAGAAACTTGGCGCAGGTCTTCGTGGTGATGTCGAAGTCGTGGTCCGCAACGGCTTTTACGAACTGGCCAAACCTTTGGTGATCGGCCAGAAGTTTTCGGGGACGGAAAAGTTCTCGATCAGTTTCACGGCTTATCCCGGTGAAACACCCATTATCAGTGGTGGCCGTAAAATCAACGGCTGGCAGAAAGGGACCGGAGAACTTTGGACCGTTACGCTGCCGGAGGTAGCCTCGGGTAAATGGTACTTCCGTCAACTCTTTGTCGATGGGCACCGGGCAGTCAGGGCAAGGACTCCAAATTTGGACGGATATTCTCCTTACTTCTTGATGACCGGTGTGGACTTGGATGAACGTACCCAGCGCTTTCGATTGCGCCTTACCAAAGGGCAAGTGGAGCCCTGGAAAGCACCGGCGGATGTAGAATTTGTCATGCTGGGCGAATGGGAAATGATACGCAAGCGTGTGGCTCACATCGATTCGCTCAATTCCGCTGTTGACCTGATGCCGCCCCACGTCTTCGGAAGTCCGAGTAACTTTCCGCGCGAAGGTCGCCGTTGTTATTTTGAAGGCGCCATCGAAATGTTACACAGACCTGGTGAGTGGGCGCTTGACCGCCATACGGGAACCCTGTCTTACTGGCCGCTCAAGGGACAGGACATGGCACAAGTCGAGATGGTTGCGCCAAGGCTCAGCAGCCTGCTCGAAATTAGTGGCACAGCAGCACATCCTGTCCGGAATGTTCATTTCAAGGGCTTCCGATTTGCCCATACAGAGTGGCCGCTTCCAGACGAGGGCTACTGGGGTATCCAGGCCTGCTTCTACTGGACACGCAATTTCTCGCGTCCTTGGTACGACCTGGCGGCCCCGATGGGAGCGGCACTGACTTGGCAGTTTGCTCACGACTGCAGTCTGGAAGACTCCGAGATAACACACATCGGGGGTGCTGCGCTGAGTTTGCTGCGTGGATGCTCATCCAATTTGATCCAGGGAAACGGTATCGACGATGTCGGAGGCAACGGCGTGATGATCGGTGAAGGCAAAAACATTTCCAATCGCAGTGACATCGTCGCCAACAATCGTGTCCTGAACAACCTTATCCACCATTGCGGAGCAGATTACTTTGGGGCCGTGGGCATTTGGGTTGGATTGGCGCAAAATACATATATCGCCCACAATGAAGTGCACGACCTTCCCTACTCCGGCATTTCCATTGGCTGGCGGTGGGATGACGGTCCCACGGCTTGCCAGGGAAATGTTGTTGAGTACAACGACGTCCACCATTTCATGGGAACTCTAAGTGACGGTGGGGGTATTTACACGCTGGGGTTCCAACCGGGGACAATCTTACGAGGCAATCTGGTACGTGATAGCGCGTTTCATGGCCAAGGAACGTACGGATCTTTCGCTTTGGACTTCGATAACGGAAGCAAGGGAATGCAAATCGAAGATAACATCACGAGTCTCGCTGGTGGGATTCGTATTAACGGTAACCCGGACTCAGTCACTCCCAAGAACTGGTATACATGGGGCACAAACTACTTCGATGTGTATCGGACCGACACGAATTTTCCCAGCGCAGCTGCTGCCAGGGCGGGCTTGGAACCGGAATACCGTAAGCGTTTCAGGGAAGACGGTGCCGCCCAAAAAACCAAATGACTGCGCCCCTCGTCTCGATCTGCCTGCCGAATTTGAATGGGCGGGCGTTCCTGGAAGAGCGCATGGAAACGATCCTGGCGCAGACTTTCGCGGATTGGGAATTGATCGTTTGCGACAGTTATTCGGACGATGGCTCCTGGGAGTTTTTTCGGAAATTTGCGGGCGATCCCCGGGTGCGTTTGCATCAAGTGCCGGGCGAGGGAATGTACGCGGGCTGGAATGAATGCCTGCACCGTGCGCGTGGCGAATATGTGTGCTTTGCGCCGAGCGACGACACCGCGCAACCGCAGCTGCTCGAGCAATTGCTGGCACCGTTACGGCGGCTACCAGAAGTCAGCGTCGCTGTTTGCGACTATCAGACGATCGACGAAAACGGTCAATCGATCAATATGCCGCTGGAGAATTCGCCCCGGCTGTTCCTTGGTGAATGGATGACCAAGCCATGTTTGCGGCCACGCTTGACTGAATTCGTGTTGCACTGCTGTTTCAACACAATCTGGGTGACGATGACCGCCGTCCTGTTTCGGCGCTCGCTGCTGGAGAAGATCGGACTGTTCCGCACCGATCGCGGTTCGGTGGCGGATCTCGAATGGACGTTGCGGGCAACGCTCGCCACCGATGTGGCGTTCGTGCCGGGACGTTTCGCAACGTGGCGTGTCCACGGGAACCAGGCTACGCCGCGGCGTCACTACGATTGGCGGTTCATCCGCACGACGCTGGCTTGTTTCGACTCCGTGCTGCACGATCCGAACGCGGAGCTTCCTCAAGAGTGGCGGAACATCCCCCATTGGGACCGGGAGCTGACAAAAATCTGGCGGCTCGAATACCTCGACAGTTTCCACCTCGACCGCCGCGCCGCGCGGGAGAACCCGACGCAGTTCCTCACGAACTGCTGGGAGGCGCTCCGTCTGAAGCCCGATTTGGTCTTTTCGCAACTGGCCCGCGGTTTTGCCTGGCGCAAGGAGTTCAGCCCGGACCGCATCGCGCGCGCGCAGGAGTTGATCGATTTATTCCAGGTTCCGTGGCCACCCCGGAAAGCAGCCTGGTAAAGCCGCTGCAGAGCGAACCAATGAGAGTTGCCTTCTGCTCCAAGTACATTCCGAAGACCGGTGATGGCGCGAGTGCCTATCTGCTGGCGATGATCGACTATTTTCGGCAGGCCGGTATCACGGTGGAATGGATTTGTATCAATGACTCACCGAGCGGTGGGCGGACCCCCTGGTATGTCGTCGGTCCCCGGTTTTACAGCCTCGCGCGCCTCAGCGTTTGGCGAAACATCCAGATCGGGCGACTCTGCATCCGGCCGTTGCCGTTGTACGATTGGCTTTATTCGATTGCCGCAACGATTGTCCGCTTCCTCTATCGGACCATTGGGGGAACCCGCGCACGGAGTCGCAGCGGCGATGCTCGCGCCCGCGAGAGGAACGCGACCCCCCGGTCGCTTTTGCCATCGGCGAGGGCGATGCACTTTGCCGCCCGGAAGTTGCAGGCCAACCCACCGGATGCCCTGCTGGCGAACTATATTTGGGCGGCAGACGTGTTGGACGCCGCAAACCCCGAGACGTTGAAGCTCATCATCACCCACGATGTGCAGCATGAGCGGACAGCTTCGTTCAAAGAATTCGGCCTGGACTCTCAGATTGAAGCCTGGGATGCGGGATCTGAGGCGCGCCTTCTCGATAAAGCACAGGTTCTCCTGGCCATCCAGGAGGAAGAGGCTGTCTCCTTAAGAAAGCTTGCGCCAGCTTGCGAGGTGATCACGGTTCCTTTCCCGGTCATACCGCAGGATTGCCGCACACCGCAGGTGACGGGCCGTTGTCTCTTCGTTGGCAGTGACCAATTGCACAATGTCCACGGGCTGTATTGGTTCCTGGGTGAGGTCTGGCCGCGCATTCTGGACACGGCGCCGCAGGCCACGCTGCACGTGTGCGGATCCATCTGCTCCGTCTTCTCCGATCCGTCCGGTCAGTTCCAGAATGTTCGGTTCGTGGGTCGGGTCAAGGATGTCGGGCCGGAATATGCGGCGGCCGAGGTCTGCGTCGTTCCCAGTCACGTGGGCAGCGGCCTAAAAATAAAACTCGTGGAAGCACTTTCTTATGGACGCGCCTGCGTCACGACCCGAATTGGCTTACAGGGCCTGATGGAGTTGGAGAACAAAGCCGTTCGACTCGCTAACACCCCCGAGTTGTTCGCCGCTGCCGTCGGTGAGTTATTGACGCACCCGGAGACGCGACGCGACATGGAGCAAGCCGCGCGCACCTACGTCGGGAACCATCTATCACCACAAACGGTTTGCCAGCCCCTCGTGGATCGCATCCGGCAACACGTCGCGATGGTGCATCTGTCCCGCTCCCGCCAAGAAACGCCTCTGCCGAGTCCCTGGTTCCACGTCAAAGCAAGAGCGAAGCGGCTCCTGACACTGGCCGCGCCGGTGGGGCGCCTCTCTTACAAATTAGGTCGCCACCTGGAGACCGGCGGGTTACCGGACTGCGGCGTTCCCGAACCAGCCGGCAGATTTCTCTATTCGATTGCCGAAACGACGCCGGGGACTGGCGACATCGTGGAAATCGGCTCGTGCTTCGGGCGCTCCACCATTTACCTTGCCAAGGGAGCCCGTCGTTCTGACCGCGGAACCGTCTGGGCGGTGGATCCGCATACCGGCGATATCGCCTGGAACCTGGGCCGCGTCTCCACGTACGAGGTCTTTCTGAGGAACATCCGCAAGTTCGGGGTGGAGAGTCGCGTCAAGCCGCTCAAAATGACCTCCAGAGAGGCAGCCCAAGCCTGGAATGGCACCCCCATTCGCATCCTGTTCATCGACGGTTGGCATACCTACGAAGCCGTCACCGAAGACATTCTTCTGTGGTTCCCGCATGTGTTACCCGGCGGGTTGATTATTTTCGACGACTACTCCAACCCGGAGTTCCCCGGTGTTCGCCAAGCCGTTGACGAGCAGATGCAAAAGCTACCCGTCGAAAGGCCACTCAGCATGTCGACGACGCTGGCGTGGACGAGAAAACTCTAGCGTGGCAGCGAGCACTGTGAACAACCCCAACGCAAAACGGTCGGTCACCGTCGTGATCCCCAGCTTCAATTGCGCTCGGTTCATTCGGGAAGCGGTGGACAGTGCTCTCGCACAGACTGTCCCGCCGATGGAAGTCATCGTCATCGACGACGGTTCGACGGACAACACCCCGGAAGTAATGGCCGTGTACGCGCCCGATCCGCGTGTGCGTTACATCCGCCAGAAAAACGCTGGCCAGTCCACGGCGCGCAATAACGGCATCCGTGCCGCGCAGGGCGAGTTCATCGCCTTACTCGACGCGGACGACCGCTGGAAACCCGACAAGCTGGAGAAGCAACTGGATAAATTCTCGGACGACAGCATCGGGGTGGTGTTCAGTGGTTCGCAGGTTTTCGACGAGCATGGGATCCGAAGCGAAAACCGCGCAAATGAGTCCTCCTGCGCGGACATGCTGCAGAGCCTGATAACAACCACTGTCTTTTTTCCGTCGAGCGTCGTGTTGCGCAAACGATGTTTCGATACCTGCGGGCTGTTCGATGAATCTTTGAAGAAGGTGGAAGATCGCGAAATGTGGATACGGCTCGCCAAACGATACCGCTTTAGTTGCATACCCGACTGTCTGGTAGACTACCGGCTGCACGGCGGCGCCCTCAACATGCAGACCAACGGTATGGAAGAGGCCTTCCACGAAACATTGCGCCGCGCCTTCGCCGATGGTCCGTTGCATCGACGGTGGCTGCTCCGGGTCAAAGCCCAAGCCTTCATGCACTTTGACTTTTCGTGGGTTTATCACATGGCGCGTCAGCACCGCGAGGCCTGGTTTCATACCCTGCTGGCGCTAATACTGTATCCCCTCCCCGACTGGGGTGGGCAACTCTTTCAGCATCGGTTTGCCCGCTGGCGGCGACTGCTGCGCTACACGTTCACACCCAACACACCCTAGGAGAACCGAGACATGAAAATCCTGATTACCGGCGCCGCCGGGTTCATCGCTTCAAACGTTGCTGACGAATACCTCCAGCAGGGCCACGAGGTCGCCGTGCTCGACAATCTGAGCACCGGCTTCCGTCACAACCTTAACCCCAAGGCGCGCTTCTATGAGGTCGACATCCGCGATGCCGCCGGCGTGGATCGTGTCTTCGACGAGTTCAAACCCGAGGTCGTCAACCATCACGCCGCGCAAATGGACGTTCGCAAGTCCACACGGGACCCGGTCTTCGACGCGCAATGCAACATCCTCGGCAGCCTCAACCTGATCCTCGCCGCGGTGCGAACAGGCGTGAAACGCTTCGTCTACATCTCCACGGGCGGCGCCGTGTACGGCGATGTCCCCCAGAAGGACCTGCCCACCGACGAGAGTTACCCCGTCAACCCCATCAGCCAGTACGGCATCAGCAAGCACACCGTGGAGCACTACCTTTTCCTGTACAACCGCCTCCACAGCCTTTCCTACATCGTGCTGCGGTATCCGAATGTCTTCGGCCCGCGGCAGACACCGCATGGTGAGGCGGGCGTCGTCGCCATTTTCAGCGGTCTGCTGCTGGATGGCAAACCGTGCACGATTTTCGGCGACGGTAGCAAAACCCGCGACTACGTTTTTATCGGCGATATCGTGCGCGCCAATGTGCTGGCGCTCCAGACGGACTTCTGCGGCATCGTCAACATCGGCAGTGGCATCGGCACCAGTGACCGACAGGTCTATGACGCCGTCGCCGCCGCCGTCGGGACAAAACTGCAGCCTTCCCACACCGCGGTGCGTCCCGGCGAGGTGGTGCACATTTACCTCAACGCGGCGCGGGCCAATAAGATTCTCGGTTGGAAACAAGGCGTCCCCTTCCCCGAAGGCGTGCGCCGCACCGTCGAATACATCCGCACCGTCGAGTGCCAGCGCGCCATGAAGTCCTAGCTCGTTCTTTGTTGACGCAGATCGCTGATGCAAGACCAGGCACTGAAAGACAAAGCCGTCCGCGGAATCGTTTGGTACGGCGGGTCACGCGCGGTCATCCAGCTCCTCAGCTGGGTGTTGACCATCGCGGTGGCACGAGTGCTGGTGCCGGAAGACTACGGGTTGTTTGGCATGTGCAGCGTGTATACCGGACTGGTGGATTTTCTCAACGAACTCGGCTTCGGCTCGGCGATCGTCCAGCGCAAGGAGGTCAGCGAGGATGATCTGCACACGCTGTTCTGGTTCGGTGTGGCCGTGAGCCTGCTAATCTATGGCCTCACGTACGTGGCGGCGCCGCTTGTCGCGGCCTTCTACCGGCACGAACAAGTGACGGAGGTGCTGCGGGTGCTGGGCCTGGTCTTTATTCTGACGAACCTGCGGCTGGTGCCGTGGAACTTGCTGACACGCGCGGTCGATTTCAAGCGGCGTTCGATCATCGAAGTCGTTAGCAACATGCTGGGTGTGGTGTCAACGTTCCTGCTGGCGCGCGCCGGCTGGGGCGTCTGGTCGCTGGTGTTGGGAGTATTGGTCCGCGAAGGTGTCTTGTGCATCCTGGTGTTTGCCCAATCGCACTGGCGACCGCGACTTAGATTCGCCTGGATCAACCTCCGCGATTTGTCGTCGTTCAGTCTCAATCTATCGGGCGCACGCATCGCCTGGTATCTGTATGACAATTCCGATCGCCTGATCATCGGTCGGTATCTCGGCGAACAGACGCTGGGCTACTACACGCTGGCCATGCGGTTGACGACGGAGTTGAGCGGGCGAGTGCTGTCAATCATCAATCAAGTGGCGTTCCCCGTGTACTCGCGATTGCAGGATGACCACGAACGATTGAAGGGCTACTTCCTGATGTCGGTGCAACTGGCGTGCCTCACAATCGTTCCGGTTCTGGCCGGCCTGTCCCTGGTGAGCGCGGATGTCATTCCGCTGTTGCTGAAGCCGAAGTGGGCGCCCATGATCCCCTCGCTGAACATCATGTGTTGGGCGGCCATGGCCATGATGATCAACTCACTCTCCGCTCCCCTGGTCCTGGCCAAGGGAAAGACCGCGCTGCTGCTGAAGTTCAACCTGCTCAACCTCGCGGTCATGCCAGCCGCCTTCTATCTGGCAACTCGATTCGGCCTGCAGGCAATTTGTCTGATGTGGCTGCTGGTGTTCCCCGTGCTGGCCATCTTGTGGATCGCGGCTGTCAAACGATGCGTTGTGTTTCAATGGACGGAGCTGGGACAATCCCTGCGGCCGGCGTTTGTGTCCACCGCAGTGATGGTGCTGGCCGTCTCTCTGCCCCAAGTCACCATCCTCAAGAGCCTGGGGCCTGTCCTGCGAACCGCCATTGAGGTGACGCTGGGCATCGCCAGCTACCTGGGTTGCCTGCTGGCTTTTTTCCCACAACCGCTACAGCAAATGTTGCAGTTTATTCGACGCAAGAAGTCGGAAGTACTTACCGTGGCCGCCTAAAGGCCACGGGGACGAACCACGCAAAATGCCACCGAGGCCGAAGCACGAGCGAGATCCCAATGAAATCTGCAGGGAATCAAAACGGGTGCGGGCAGCAACGTGCGTTGAAATCGTGATGAAGTAATTGTTTATGGCCTTTGCTCTTCTCATTGTTTATGTGTTGATGCTGCTGGTGCGACCGCAGGAGTGGTACGAGCCGGTTCGCGGCTTCGAATTGGTCAACGTGGCCGCCATCCTGACCGTCTTCGCGGCCTTCATCAACCCATCGCCCGACCAAAGGTTGACCGGGACCGTCTGGCGCAACAAGCACGGGCGTCTCATGTGGGGCTTGCTGCTGGGCGTCGTACTCTCGCAACTCGTGTATGGACGGGTCCGTGGCGGAGTCGACGCGTTTTCGGAATTCGGCAAGTCCTGCGTGTTGCTGTTCATGACGATGACCCTGGTGGACAATCCCAAGCGCTTGCGCCGGATGATGTGGGTGATCGTGATCAGTGCCGCAATCTTTTGCATCCACGGCATCATGCAGATAAAAACCGGCTACGGTTTTGCGAACGTCCAACCCTTTGGATCATTCTTCGACGGGGACTTCCGCGTCCAGGGCACCGGGATGTTTCAGGATCCCAACGATTTTGCGATGTTGTACGTCGTGGCCATTCCCTTCGTCTTCACGTTCCTGCAAACCGATACGATGATACTGGCAAAGCTCTTTGTGGCCGCCTCGTTCCCGGCAATGTTGTACGTGCTCTACCATACGCAGTCGCGCGGCGGCGTGCTAGGACTGGGCGCCATGTTGCTGGCTTACGTGTGGTTTTCAACGCGGACCGCCATCCTGCGCATCCTGGTGATAAGCGCCGTGCTCGGTGCGGTCGTCGCGTTCGGCCCGGTGCGCGCCCGGGAAACGGTGTATGAAGGTTCCGCTGGCGGGCGAATCATGCAGTGGGGCTACGGCAACCAGTTCCTCAAGCAAAATCCGCTGTTCGGTATCGGCTACCAGCGCTGGCTCGATTACTCGGACCAGGTCGCCCATAATTCCTTCGTCACTTGCTACGGGGAACTGGGATTGTTCGGCTATTCGTTCTGGTTCAGTCTGTTGTGGCTGGTGTTGCGGTCTGTCCATAAGATTGTGCGCCTGGAATCGCTGGATCGCGGCACGCGGCGGCTGGCCATTGGATTATTCGCCGCTATGGTGGGATTCTATACCTCCGCATTCTTCCTCACACGGACCTACAATCCATTTCTCTACCTGATGTTGGGGCTGGGCATCGGTCTGATCCGCTACGTTGATCGTCAACCCGATTGTCCCGCAGGCTATCTGGACATCACCAATCGTGACATCGGCCGATCCGTACTGATGGCGGTCGCCAGCATCCCCGCAATCTGGATCCTGGTGCGA
>JBGOTY010000025.1:0-17548 GCA_041476745.1 Verrucomicrobiia bacterium
ACGTGTAGTGTCACCTTCAGCAATGTCCCCACTGTCTTGCCGATCCTCAATTACGACCACAGCTTGGGTCGGTGTGCCATCCTGGGCGGTTACCGTTATCGCGGCGTGAAGATCGCGCCCTTGGTGGGAACCTATCTGTATGCTGACTTATGCGGCAGACAAGTCTACGGGGCCACCAATTCGGGCGCCGGGTGGACCAGCACGGTGTTGACGGACACGGTCCTCACCATCACGACGTTCGGGGAAGACGAGGCGGGCGAAATGTACTTGTCGCAATATGCCACCAGTGGCGCGATTTATCGGATGGTCGGCTTCGACGGCGTTGGCGACGGCATCGCGGACTGGTGGCGCCAACAGTACTTCGTCAACCCGACCATGACCAACAGCACGTCGTGCGCGGCCTGCGATCCCGACGGCGATGGCTTCAGCAACTTGCAGGAATATTTGGCGGGGACTGATCCCACAAACTCTCTGGATGCGCTACAGATCAAATCCATCACCGCTGCTGGCCCAACCTTCAGCATCAACTTCACAACTGCCGCCGGCCGCAAGTACCGACTCGAACGCGCGGATGATCTTGCCGCAGGGATGTGGACCACCGCCATCGACAACATCTCCGGCACGGGAGGCATCGTGTCCAAGCTCGACATCGTCAATGCCAGCCTCACCAACCGCTTCTACCGCGTGCGGTTATTGCCGTGAGTGGCGGCGTTGTCTGACCTCTTGCGTTTGGCAGTCCGTTTTGGTAGTTTAGCGCGCCCACGGACGAGTGCGCCGTTAGCTCAATTGGCAGAGCGAGTGACTCTTAATCACTAGGTTGTAGGTTCGATTCCTACACGGCGCACCAACATTTCACGCACCGACGCAGCGTGCATGCAAGTTACCGGCGCGACGCCCTTCTTGCTCTTTGGCGAAGCGCTGGGGACAAATCGCGCGGGCGTTTTCACGTTGACCGATGAGACGATCCTCTGCCCCGGCCACGGGCCGTTAAGCACGGTCGGCGAGGGAAAGCGGCATAGCCCGTTCTTCTCCGAGTTTCAGCGAAATCAAGCCATGCGCTTGTATGCTGATCCAGGTAGAAGAACCACCCCCAGCGCGCGACACCTATCACGTGTTTTCACACACGGTCAAATCAAACTGGGTGGCTACGAATGGGCAGGAGCGGCCACGGACTGGCGGTCGATGATCTCTACGGGAAATAGGCGATGTTCGATTTTTGTCTCACCCGCGTTCTGCAATCGATTCACCAGCAATTCGGCGGCGGTTCGACCCAGTTGCGCCATCGGTTGACGCACCGTGGTCAGCGGCGGCGTGACGCGCGTCGCCCACCGCGAATCATCGAAGCCCACCACGGAGATTTCCTTGGGGCAATTGATCTTCTCCTTCGCGAGGGCTTGCAACACGCCCACGGCTATCTCGTCGTTTCCACAGACCACCGCGGTCGGGCGCGGCGTGCACTTCCCAATCTGTTGCCAGCCTTGCAATCCCGCTTCCACGGTGAATTCCGCGTGAATGATCGCCTGCGGGTCGACGGGTCCCCGACCTTTCTTCATCGCCTCGAGGAAACCCCGCTCGCGTTCCCACGCGTCGCGCACCGTTGTTGGACCACCGATCAATCCAATCTGGCAATGGCCCAGTTTCAGCAGTCGCGTCGTCAGCTCACGCGTCGCCGCAAAATTGTCCACCGCAACCGTATTGACACGAATGCTTGAGGGCTCAACGTGTGGCGGCAGGCTTCCGCCCATCACCACCACGGGGCGGACGAAGTCCTCGAGCTTCACCAATTGCCGCGCGGTCAGCGGCAGCGCCATGTACAACAGCCCGCCCGCGCCAATCGCCACCCGCTGCATCTGCTCCAGGATGTCGCCGCCGTCGGGGTCAATCAACGCCACGCGCGTCTCCGTCCCACAATCGCGTGCCGTGGAAATGACACCGGACAATACCACGCCATAGTACTCACTCATAAACGCGCCCGTCTCCAACGGCAGCAAGACGGTGATGAGGTGGACCCTCGGCTTGCGCATCAACTGCGCGGCCGGGTGCGGGACGTAGTTGGCCTGCTCGGCCAGTTCGAGAATCTTCTTGCGCACCTCCGGGGCAACCATCTCGCAGGTGTCCTTTCCCAAGGCCCGGGAAACGGTCGACACCGATACGTTGAGCTTCTGCGCGATGTCCTTGAGACGGACTATGGAAGTGCTCGGCCGCGTCACGTTCCCTATTCTGCTCCTGATTTAGTCGATTGCGAGCCAAATTTGCAATAGACAACACCAAGTCAATATTTATTTAATGAAATAACGCTTCGGCAGCAGGTTTTTGTTCGTATCCGGTAAAGCGCGTCGACGCGCCCTGAAAGGTGCGGCTACCTAATAAAATGAGCGGAGGCACTAAAATTGTGCGCTTCCGTTGCACAGTGCCCGTATGGTAGTTTCGGCACGGGCAACCATTATGCAGACCGCACTCCCCACGAATCCACTCCAGGAAGGCCTCAGCGCGCGGCGGGCGCCGGAACCGTGCGCGCTCGTTATTTTCGGCGCCACCGGTGACCTCACTCACCGCAAGCTCGTCCCGGCGCTCTACAATCTCGCCCACGAAGGCCAACTCCCCCAGTCCTTCGCCATCGTTGGGTTTGCGCGCCGCCCAAAGACGCACGATCAGTTCCGCGCGGAGTTACGCGATGCGGTCGCGCAGTTCTCGCGTTTCCAACCGACCAACCCGGCCGTGTGGGACGCGCTGGCCCAAGCGACCTTTTACCATCAATCGGAATTTGCGGACGCCCTGGGCTACCAGAAACTCAAGACGTTCCTGCAAGAGCTGGACGTGAAACGTGGCACCGCCGGCAATCGTCTCTTCTATCTCGCCACTGCGCCAACCGAGTTCATCGGCATCATCGAACACCTCGGTGCCAACGGTCTGGTCCACTCGGAGCAGGCCCCCATCGCATCCCGGCGCATCATCGTCGAGAAACCTTTCGGGCGCAGCCTGCCGACGGCGGAAGAGTTAAACCACGCATTGGCCGGCGCGTTCGATGAGCGGCAGATTTTCCGCATCGACCACTATCTCGGCAAGGAAACTGTCCAGAACATCGTCGCGCTCCGATTCGCCAACGAAATCTTCGAGCCGCTCTGGAATCAGAAATACGTGGACCACATCCAGATCACCGTCGCCGAGTCGCTGGGCGTGGAAGGTCGCGGCGGCTACTACGATGGCTCCGGCGCGCTCCGTGACATGGTGCAAAACCACATGATGCAGTTGCTCTCGCTCGTCGCGATGGAGCCGCCCACGACGCTGGATGGCGCGGCCATCCATGATGAAAAGGTCAAGGTCCTGCGCGCGATCCGCCCGATGACCGCCGAACAGGTCCAGCAGTTCACGTTGCGCGGCCAGTACGCGCGCGGTTCGATGGCGGGCCAGGCGGTTCCCGCCTATCGTGAGGAAAAAAACGTCGCGCCCGGCTCACGAACCGAGACCTTCGTCGCCCTGAAGTTGTTCATCGAAAACTGGCGCTGGTTCGGCGTGCCGTTTTACCTCCGTCACGGCAAACGGCTGCCCAAGGGCGTCGCCGAAATCGCCATCCAGTTCAAAGCGCCGCCCGCAGTCCTCTTCGCCGCGGAATCTCCTGCGCCGCTGCAGCCCAACGTGCTGGTGCTGCGCATCCAGCCCGACGAAGGTATCGCCATCCGCATGAACGCGAAGGTGCCGGGCAATGAACTGAACTTGCAGCCCGTGAAGATGGATTTCCGCTACGGCGGCAGTTTCGGCGCCCGCTCGCCCGAAGCGTATGAACGACTGCTCCACGATGCGATCCTCGGCGACTCGACCTTGTTCACGCGCCGTGACGAAGTCGAACGCTCGTGGCAGATCGCCGATGCGATCATCGAAGGCTGGAATGCAGGGCCCGCGCCTTCCCCCTACGAGTCCGGCACGTGGGGACCACCCGAGGCGGACAGGTTTATCGAACGCGACGGCCGGGAATGGAGACGCCCGTAAGCCATGCCCAACAACGCCCAACTGGAAACCTTCACCGCCGGTGTTGAAACCGCCGTGGACGTGGCGCAGATCGAGCGCCAGCTTCACGAACTGTGGCAGCTTGCGGCGGAATCCCAGAAAGACCCGTCACAACGCCAGATCACCCGCGCCTGCCTCTTCAACTTCATCGTATTCTGCGAAACCGACGGAGAATCGGAGCACGCCAGTGAGGTAATCAGCACCCTCACGAGCCATCATCCGTGCCGGGCGATTGTGCTGGTGGCGAAACCAGACGTGGCGTCGGGGGAACTGTCGGCTTCGATCTCCGCCCATTGCCACCTCGCCGGCACCGGGCAGAAACAGGTTTGCTGCGAGCAGATCGCGATTCACGCCAGCGGTCCGGGGGTCGCGCACCTGGGTGCCGCGGTGTTGCCACTGCTGGAATCCGACCTGCCAACCGTCATCTGGTGGCAGGGCGATTTTCTGAAAAGACTCGATCTCTTCCGTCGCCTCGTGGCCGTGGCGGACCGGGTGATTTACGATACATCGGCCTGGACAGACCCACAATCGCAACTGGCCGCCCTGGTCCGGCGCATCACGGAGCATCCCCGTTGCAGTTTCGTCGACCTGAGTTGGACCCGCCTGGGTCTGTGGCGTCGGCTCGCGGCAGAGTTCTTCGACGAGCCAAATTGTCGGACGGAACTGGCGCGGATTCGGACCGTGGATATCGTACACGGTCACGGTCCCGGCGCCAGTTTGCGGGCGCTGCTGTACGGCTGCTGGATCGCCGCGCAATTGAACTGGCCGGTGGCCGAGGCCAGGAAGAAGATCCATCTCTCCGCCCGCGAGGACCGGGATGCGACCTCGGTGGGTATCCTGTCGATTGCCATCAAGACGGACGACGCCACATTCTCGATTCGCAAGAACTTCGGTGAGCGCACGGCCAGCGCAACAATTGACATGCCCAACGCCTGCGGTCTGCCGCGCACGCGCGCCTTCTGGCCCGCGGACGACACCTCGCTCTTGTCGCAAGAACTCGATCGGGTCGCGCGCCACACCGTCTATGAGAAGGCCCTGGCGGTGGCGGTGGCCGTACTTGAGAACATTTCGCGTTAAGGCAGCGAGATGTCGATCCGGTAGAACCTCTGCGAATCAATTGCGTTGGTGTCGGTAATCGTGACCTGGTTACCGTTGGTCACGGGACCCGTGTAACCCGGCAGAGGCAACCAAACACCACCCACCAAATCCGTGCTGAACTGCGGCGTGTAAGTGCGGCCGGTAGCGAGCGGGTTAAAGAGCAGGTTCTCCTGCGACGGCTGGTTGGTGACAGCGACCACCTGCAGCTGGAACACCGAAACCGGGTTCGTCGGGTCCAAACCAGTCACGTACTTGAACAGGTTGTTCTGCCCCGTACCGTCGGCATCTACGCCGGGCGCAGCATTCGCGTTGTTGGTGCTCCCGAAGTACTGGACCTGCCAGGTCTGGAACGCGGTGAGCACATTGATGTAATTCGCCTGCGCATTGGTACCGGCCCCCCCGGGGCCGCTGGCTACGAGCGTCACCGTGTACGCACCGGCTGCGTACGTGTGGGCGACACTACTCGCCGTATTGTTCGTCGTGCTCGTGTCGCCGAAATCCCAGAACCGATTCGTGATCGTCCCTGTCGAGGTGTCAGTGAAGGTCACCACCAAGGGCTCCGTTCCATTCGTCGGGCTACCGCTGAAACTGGCCACGGGCGGCAGGGCGCCCAGAAGATCGTTGTACACCGTCGCGAAACTATCGGCGACGACGGCTTTGCCGATCAACCCGCCGTCGCTGGCAAGGGTCGTGGTACCAAACTCCGAGATCACGAACGAGCCAACCGTCGACGGCGGCGAACCACTCCCCACCGGATTGTTCGCATATTGTGTCTGCGCCCCCTGACTGGTGCTCGTTGGATTCACATACACAATCACATTGGTCCCGGTCGCCGACGCCTGGACGATGACCCGGTATTGCGTCCCGTAACTGAGCGGCGTTGTCCCAAAGGTGTATGGATCACCGCTCTGGCCCGTAACACGAACTCCCAGCACGTAGTTTGTATTGGAAGAGTCAACGGATTTCGCGCTCAGGCGGTAGTTGGCGAATCCGGTGGCGTTGTTGCTGGTGTACAGGGCCGTGAAGTATGACACGCTGCCACTATTAAACGTATTCGTCAGCGTCAGGGTGAGTCCGTAGTACACGGTTTCATTGGTGAGCGCGAAGTTCTTGTAAGCCGTCTGGCTGCTGGCGGTCAGTCCCCCTTTAAAGAACACCTTGCCCCCGCTCACCTGCAACGCCGCGGCGGAGATCGTACCCAATTGCGTCCAACTATGCTGGCCGACGAGATTGCCTGACAAGAACGTGCTGAAGTCGTCGTAGAACCCGAAACTGCTGACGTTGAGACTGACCGCGCGTGTCGTGTTGCCGGCGCCGCTGGTAGTGTTGGTGAACCCGATCGTGTCGGAATAATTGCCGGCGGTCAGGCTGTTGGCGTTGGCATTGATTGTGGCGGTGACATTCGTGCTGGCGCTGGGCGCCAGCGTGCCGCTGGTCGCGGAAAGGGTCAGCCAGTTGGCGGAATTATTCGCCGTCCAATTCATTGTCGCGGCCCCCGAGTTGCTCACGGAATAGATCTGGCTTACGGGACTGAACGGGCCGCCCGGCGCACCCGCCGAACTAAATCCCGACGCCGGGTTTACAGAAAGTTGCGCGGAGGCATTGTTGACGGTCAGGCTGACGGGGCGGGTCGTATTGCCGGAGCCGTTGGCCGTGGCAAAGGAAACCGTATCCGAATAGTTGCCGCCGAGCAGGCTGTTGGCGTTGGCGTTGATCGAGACGGTGATGTTGGTGCTGGCGCCCGCCGCCAGCGTGCCACTGGTCGCGGAAAGGGTCAGCCAATTGGCCGTGTTACTAACGGTCCAGGCCATGGCCACGCCGCCGGTATTGCTCAAGGTAAAGATCTGGCTACCGGGACTGAAGGGACCGCCGACCGTTCCGCTCGAAGTGAGTCCTGATGCCGGGCTGACCGCGAGTTTCGCCCCGAAAACAAAGAGATCGCTCAGGTCGATGGCGTTGACCGCGTCGCCCAAGAACGGCGAAACATTAAAGATTTCCTCAATCGTCCGCAGGGTCGAGCTGTGCGTGTAATGGTTGGTGTTTGAATAACCGCCGCCTCTCGACAAGGGCGAAATCACAATCATGCCGATGGGTCCGTCGCCGCCCTCTCCTTCGTCCCAAGCAATGAAAACGACACCGTTGTTGCTGTACGCCGTTGAGTTCAGAATCGTCGGAATATTATTGGACAACCACGTGTCGCCCTGGGTGATCAGGCTGCCGCCGGGACAGCCCGTGTTGCCGTGCATATCGTCGCAGAGGTTCGGCGTGATGAAATTGTAACGCGTGACGACATTGCTTTGGAGATCCGTCGCCAATTCCGTGAACGGGCGCACATTGGCGATGCAGTAAGCCGAACCAGCGTTGTTAGTGGTGGTAACGTCGTCGAAATACACCATCGGGTTGTGTTTCGGCGCATATTGATTGACGACCGTAAGCGGGCAGGTGGTTCCGCTAATGTCCTCCTGATAGGACGTCCACGAGACGCCGGCATTGGCAAGGAGCGTAACCAAATGGTTCGTGGTGCTCTGATGGCCGGCGGAGGGGTCCTCATCAACGGTAATCCCGAAGTTACTCCCCGCCTCCAGCCACAAGTAATTCGGCAGACTCGGATGCAGGCCGGGAGGATTAAAGTACTGTTCCGCGTGCGACCCGATCGAGAGCAGCTTGTTGTTGATATACGGCGCCGCGGCGTTGCCGCTGATCGAAGCCCAGTTCTGGTTCTCCATTATGATGATAAACACCGTCTGGACACTCTGGGGCGTAAGCGGCGACATCGTGCTGAAAGTGTAGAACGCCCCCTGGTTGTCGTCGACCGTTGTGCCGCCCGTCGACGTGGAGGAAACAGAGAAATAGTACGCAGCGCCGGGCTGCAGACCGGCGAGGTTGACGATGTGACTGGTGACGTTGGCGCCGCCGCTGGCCGGGTTGGTAGCGGAGGAAGGCGACGTACCATAGAGCACCTGGCTGTCAGATAACACGTCGGTCGTCCACTGGATGGTGGCATTGGAGAGCGTAATGCCCGTGACCTGCACGTTGCTGATGATCGGCAACGATGACACAACGCCCGTACTGCTGACACTGAACGTAATCAACTCGACGGGACGCGCGAACGTCGTGCTCTGGTTAGCCGAGAGTCCGGCAACCACGTTGGATACGACCAGCATGTCGGTGCGGGTCAACGCGTTGACGGTGACCGCTTGGTTGGAAGCCAGCCCTGTGGCGTTGAACGCGGCGGCCGTGTTGGTGATAATTCGACAACGGATGGTAACCCCGGGCACACTGGGATTTGTCGAGCTGAACAGAAAATACTGGCTGACGGAATCACTCAATAAGGAGGACAACGCCACCCCACCCAATTGCACGTAGTTAACACTTGGACTGGGGTACGTGAAGATGATTCGGTTGTTATCGGCCATTACCTGCGCCGTTACCTGGTCTGCTCCGTTGAAGACATTCGCCAGGGTGCTCGCGGAGTGTGTTGTTCCGTTCGCGTCCGCAACGATATTCGCGTGGTAATCGGTGTCCAAAACAAATGCGCTGCCGTTCCAGGCATCATTCTCCGTGATCGGATGAACCTCAAAATGCCTTTCACCCGCGTGCTCGGTGTACATCCGGAAGATGCCACGCGATTTCACTTGATGACCCTTGACCGTTTGCAAGTGGCTGAGTTGGGCGGAAGTCGCGTTGATGACCTCGGCGATGATGGGTGACTCGCCCGCATTGTTGCCGGTGCTGCCGGTGCCCGAGGAATCGATCGCCATGTCGTTGTGGACGTCGCCGTCCGACGAAATGCTGGTGTGGGGGAAAATGAACTGCCAGTTGTTGGTGCCGCCGCCAATCGCGGGGTATTGTGCGTTGGCCAATGAGGAGATCTGAATGCTGTCGACCTCCCACAAGCCAGCCATTTGCGCGATCTCGGGGCGGGTGTTGGTTTGGATCGTGGTTGCCCGGGTGATTCCCGCCGAAATCACCAGCCCACCCAATGCGACAAAAAGCCACCGGTTCTTCAGTTTACCCTTTCCGCTGGAGAAACTCTCACCGCAATAGTATTAGCGACCAGATCCGACGAGAGACACTCAACTTTTGCTTGCACAAAATATGCCACTTTCTTGGTTACAAAATAATGTCAGGAACATTACAGATTTGTTCGGAAACGCTCGTTCGCACGGCCGCAGGTTACTGCTTCTGGGATTGACCGTCTCGGAAGTCTTCACCTACAGTGACGCCCGACCTCGCGATGAGAATCCTGATTATTGGAAGCGGTGGGCGCGAACACGCGCTCGCGTGGAAAATCGCCCAAAGCCCGCGCGTCACCAAACTCTTTTGCGCGCCGGGCAACGCCGGCATTGCCGAACTGGCTGAAGGCGTGCCCATTCCGGCCACGGAAATCGACAAACTGGCGGCGTTCGCCTCCGCGCAGAAAATCGACCTGACCATTGTCGGTCCCGAGGGACCGTTGTGCGCCGGCATTGTTGACGTTTTTCACGGCCAGGGCCTGCGAGTATTCGGCCCGAACAAGCGCGCCGCCCAACTGGAAGGCAGCAAGGTTTTCAGCAAAAAAATCCTTCTCAAGTACAACATACCCACTGCCGCCGCAGCCATCTTCGATAACCCAAGCGACGCCCGCACCCACCTGCACAAGGTTGGGGCACCGGTGGTCGTGAAGGCCGATGGCCTGGCCGCCGGCAAAGGCGTGATCGTCGCGGCAGCCATCACCGAAGCGGAGCAAGCCATCACCGAAATCATGGAGCGAAAAATCTTCGGTGCGGCAGGCGCGCAAGTGATTCTCGAGGAGTGCCTGCACGGTGAAGAACTTTCTGTCATGGCACTTGTCGATGGCCAATCCTTCCGGATGCTGGCGTCCGCACAGGACCACAAGCGCGCGCTGGATGGAGACCGCGGCCCGAACACCGGCGGCATGGGGGCGTATTCACCCACACCGTTGCTGGACAACCAGCTCCACGAGCAGGTTGCCGGAATTTTCGGACAAACACTGGCGGGATTGCAGGCCGAAGGCATTGAGTACCACGGCGTGTTGTACGCGGGGTTGATGATCACCGAGCGCGGGCCACAGGTGCTCGAATTCAATTGCCGTTTCGGTGATCCCGAAGCCCAGGTCGTCCTGCCGCGAATGAATTTCGACCTGTTGGACGCGGCGGAAGCCACGATCGACGGCAGGCTCGACCGCCTCCCGCTGGAGTGGAAGAATGAAGCTGCGGTCTGCGTCGTGCTGGCCGCAGGTGGCTATCCCGGAGCGTACGAGCGCGACCAACCGATTGCGGGGTTGAAAGATGCCGCCGAGTTGGATAAGGTTCATGTGTTTCACGGGGGCACACGGCGGAACGCCAGCGGCAGGATCGTCACGGATGGCGGACGAGTGCTGGGCGTCACCGCGCTCGACGGGAGCCTTGAGAGGGCGGCGCAGCGCGCCTACGAAGCGGTTGAGCGAATTCACTTTGACGGCGCGCAGTTTCGCCGCGATATTGCCGCCCGTGCGATACGAACATAACGCCGGCGGCTCGGGCCGTCAGAGCGAAGCTTGATCTTACGAGGTATGATGAAGACAATTATCGTTGGAATAACCACAGGCCTTTTGTTGTTTGTGGCTGGTGTCGCTCCACAGTGCCGCGCCGCCAGCACCGCCACGTCGTTGCAACCGACGGCGGAAGTGATCAGCGTTCTCAAATCAAATTATGTTGACCGCGACAAACTCAATGAGAAGGTGCTGAACGAAGCGACGGTCACCGGCATCCTCGAGGCCATTGGCCGCGGCGCGGTGATCGTGGAACCGGAATCACCGTCGACCAACGCCTCGCCCGCCGCCGCGGCCGAGCCGAAGCCGACCGTGCCCCTCGCGCGCGCGGAAGTCATCGGCCCCGATATCGGCTATATCCGCCTGGCGGAGGTGGCCGATGGAACGCTCGCCGCGCTGGATGCGGAACTGAAGAAGTTCACCGACGCGAAGGTCACCGGTTTCGTGCTCGACCTGCGTTATGCGGGCGGCACAAACTTCGCCGCCGCCGCCGCCATCGCCAGTCGATTCCTGAACGACGGACAAGAATTGTTCACGCTGAAAAGCTCGGAAAATGGCCCGCAAGTATTCCATGCCGGCGCAGACGTCAAGCCAGCATCGTCCGCGGGTACGGACCTGACATCGGCCCCGCTGATGTTGCTCGTAAATGCGGAAACGCGCGGCAGTGCCGAGGTCCTGGCCGGTGCGTTGCGCACCGCGGATCGCGGGATCGTTATTGGTTCGAAGACCGCCGGCTCGGCGGCCGCCTGGCAAGAGGTGAAACTGAGCGACGGACGCACGCTGCGCATCGCCACAGCGAAGATCGTGCTGTCGCCACCGCAGGATGCGACGCAATCCGTCGAACTGTTCCCCGACGGGCTCACGCCGGACGTCGCCGTCAAGATCGACCCGAAAACGGAACGGACCGTGGTGCTGACCGTGCAAACCAATGAAACCCTGACTGCGAGCTTGCAGCCCCGTGTGAACAAGAAAGGTTTGACGGAAGCCCAGTTGGTGAAAGTATTCCACGGGCAGTCGATCGATAATGAGCTACCGGTCCATAAACCGGTGTCGATCACAGACCAGCCGTCGACCGACAAGGAACATGAAGACGAGGACGAGATTCAAAACGTGCGCGACGTGGTGCTGCAACGCGCCGTGGACATTTTGAAGGGCATCCGCGTGTTGCTGACCTGGCAATGAGGCCCGTCGGAACGACGCGGCCAGCCTGCGCGGCACGTCAAAAAAACCCATGAAGAAGATTCTCTTCGTTTGCACCGGCAATGTTTGCCGCAGCCCCATGGCGGAGGGCTTGCTCCGGCACATGTTGAGGGGCCGCAACGACATTCAAATCGCCTCGGCTGGCCTGGGCGCGCTCGAGGGCCTTGGAGCGACGGATGCGGCCATTGAGGTGATGGCGGAACTCGGGATCGACATTTCGTCGCATGTCAGCCAATCGCTCGGCAGCGAACTCGTTCGCCAAGCCGATTTCATCCTTACGATGACCCGCCAACACTACGACGCGATCCAGGCGCTCTATCCCGCGGCGGCTGAGAAGACGTTTCTCGTGCGTGAATTCGAGGAATTGCGGGTGGACGAGAACAAGGACATTGCCGACCCGATCGGCCAATCCATCGAGGTGTATCGCCGCACGCGTGACCAGGTTCGCGACGCGTTACCGAGCCTGATCGTCTTTATCAACCAGACGGCATCCACAACGGGCCAGGCAACCCGGGAGGTCGCGGCCGCCACGAACGATGAAACTCGTGCGCTGCGCATCGCTCTGGCGGGCGATCACGGCGGCGTCGAGATCAAAGCCGCGTTGAAAGACTGGCTCGCGCAGCAAGGGTATGCGTTCGCCGATTTTGGCACACATACGACCGACCCCGTGGATTACCCCGAGTACGCGTTTCTCGTCGCGCGCGAATTGCTCGCGGGTAATTTCGACCGCGGCGTTTTGATCTGTAAGAGCGGCATCGGCATGAGTATTGCCGCCAACCGGTTTCCCGGCGTGCGCGCCGCCATGGTCAGCAACGAGCACTGGGCCCGCCTCAGCCGCGAGCATAACGACGCCAATGTCCTCGTGCTCTCGGGGCTCGATCTCGATGCCGAGCAGGCCAAACACGTCCTGGATGTCTGGCTGCACACGAACTTTGATGGCGGCCGCCACGCGCGCCGCGTCGATGAAATGGACCATCCACCCATCATGAACACAACCTCCACGCCTGCGAAGAAGAATTCCGCGCTCGCGGTGACCGACCCGGAGATTTTTAACGCCGTCCAGCGCGAGAAACAACGGCAGCAGGAAAACATTGAATTGATTGCCAGCGAAAACTTTGTCTCACCGGCCATCCTCGAAGCGGCGGGCACGGTGTTGACAAACAAATACGCGGAAGGGTATCCCGGCCGCCGTTATTACGGCGGTTGCGAATACGTGGACATCGCCGAGCAACTCGCCATTGACCGCGCCAAACAGCTTTTCGGGGCCGAGCACGCCAACGTCCAGCCGCACTCGGGTTCCCAGGCGAACATGGCCGTGTATTTCGCCACGATCCAGCACGGGGATACCATCCTGACGATGGAACTCGCCCACGGCGGCCATCTCACCCACGGTTCACCGCGCAACTTCTCGGGCCGCTTCTATAAAGTCGTCCATTATGGTGTGCGTCAGGACAATGAGATGATCGACTACGATCAACTCGCGAAACTTGCGCAGGATTGTCGTCCGAAAATGATCACGGCCGGCGCCAGCGCCTATCCGCGCGTCATCGATTTCAAACGGATGCGCGAAATTGCCGATAGCGTCGGCGCGTTGCTGTTTGTCGACATGGCCCACATAGCGGGCCTGGTCGCCGCCGGGATTCATCCCAGCCCCGTACCGTTGGCCGATTTCGTCACGACGACGACTCACAAGACGCTACGCGGTCCGCGAGCGGGTCTGATCCTCTGCAAGGCGAAATACGCCAAGGACATCGACAGCTGGGTCCTGCCCGGTATCCAGGGCGGCCCGCTCATGCACATCATCGCCGCCAAGGCCGTCTGTTTTCTCGAGGCGATGAAACCCGACTTCAAAGAGTACCAGCGGCAGATCGTGAAGAACGCAAAGGTGCTCGCGGCGGCCTTGACGGCGCTCGGTTTCCGCATTGTCAGTGGCGGCACCGACAACCACTTGATGCTCGTGGATCTGCGCCCCAAGAAACTTACCGGCAAAATCGCCCAGGAATCACTCGACCGCGCTGGTATCACCACGAACAAGAACCTCATCCCCTATGACCCCGAAAAGCCCCTGGTCACCAGCGGCATCCGCCTCGGCACGCCGGCCGTCACCACCCGCGGGATGAAGGAAACCGAGATGGAGCAAATCGCCGCGCTCATTACGGAAGTGCTGGAAAAACCCGACGATGCAACCGTACAGGCCAACGTAAAGGAAAAAGTCCGGGCCATAACCGCGAAGTTCCCCCTGCCCTACTAAGGATTCCAAATGATTAAAGGTATTGCCACTGTCGTTTTCAAGGTCTCCGACATCAATCGCTCGTGCGACTTCTTTGAGAAGAAACTCGGCTTGAAGATTGCCTATCGCGAAGCCAATTGGGCGGAGGTCGATCTCAACGCGATCCATCTCGGCTTGCATCAAACCGAGCCGGCCGGCGGCGCCCGCAATCCGTTTCTGAGTCTGCTGGTCGATGACATCAATGCAACTGTGGCCACGCTCAAGGAACGCGGCGTGGAATTCAGCGGCGATATCAAGGACGAGCCCTTCGGCAAAGTCATCACCGTCAACGACCCCGACGGCAATCAGTTTGACTTGTTCGAGGCCGCCGAGTAACGCTGGAAATCAAGTTTGACGCGCAAGCGCGTGTTCGCTACTGTCAAGTGGCGAGTACGCCAGACGCACCCCGTCGTTCCATGAGGAGAATTTGAAATGATTGTCACGACCGCACAACTGTTCAAGATCGCCTATGGCAAGTACGCCCTCGGCGCTTACAACATCAACAATTTGGAACAGACCGTCGGCCTGTTCCAGGGCAATGTCCAGAGCAAGGCGCCCTTCATCATCCAGCTCAGCCGGGGCGCGCGGAAATATACGGACAAACGCTACCTCGAAGCGATGGTCCGCACGTCGCAAGAGGTGTTTCCGGAGGCGATTTTCGCGGTCCATCTCGACCACGGCGACGAGCAGACTTGTTATGACTGCATCGCCTCCGGCTTCTATAGCTCGGTCATGATCGACGCCAGCCACGAGCCGTTTGAGAAGAACGCCGAGATCACCAAACGCGTCGTTGACAGGGCGCACGCGCGCGGCGTGTCCGTCGAAGCGGAACTGGGCATGCTGGGTGGCGTCGAGGAAGACATCGTCGGCCACGTCTGCCTCACCGACCCCGCGGAGGCGAAAACATTTGTCGAGATGACGAAGTGTGATTCGCTCGCGGTGGCCATCGGCACCAGTCACGGCGCTTACAAGTTCAAGGCCGAACCCGGCAAGAAATTCGGCCTGCATTTTGAAGTGATCGAAGCCATCCAGAAGTTGCTCCCCGGCTACCCGATGGTCATGCACGGCAGCTCCAGCGTGCCCAAAGACGAGGTGGATCGCATCAACAAGGCGGGCGGCAAGATGCAGGAGACCAGCGGCGTACCCGAGGGAGATTTCCTCCCGGCTGCCAAACTCGGCGTCTGCAAGGTCAACATCGACACCGACGGCCGCCTCGTCTGGACGCGCGTACATCGCGAGTTCTTCCGCGATCATCCCGAAAAATTCGACCTCCGTGATCCGGGCAAGATTTACATCGAGGAGTACGCCAAGATGATCGCGCACAAGAACCAGGCGCTCGGCTCCGCCGGCCAACTCGACGACGTGCGCGCGAAACTCGGCAAGAAGTAGGCGGCAGGTTTTGTCCTGCCCGGCGGCCAAATCACCGCAGAAATCTGCTGGGTCAAGCCTTGGCCCCTATGACTGTCGTGTTTCGTCCCTTCGCGATCAATAGCTCGTGCCTTCTTCCGTAACGATTTCGCCCGAAGCTTCCTTGATAATCTTCACGCTGTTCGATGTGCCGATGCGTGTCGCGCCTGCGGCGACGAGCTTCAGCAGGTCGGCGAGCGAACGCACGCCGCCGGCCGCTTTCACGCCGAGACCCTTGTCGCGGACGATGCGGCTCATCAGCGACACGTCTTCGACCGTCGCGCCGCCCGAGCTGAAACCGGTGGACGTTTTGACGAAATCGGCGTGCGCTTTGACAGAAAGCTCGCACGCGCGCGCCTTCTCTTCATTGGTAAGGAACGACGTCTCCAGGATCACCTTGCTCTTCGCGCTGCCGTCGCGGCAGGCTTCGACCACGCCGCGGATGTCGCGGAGCACCAACTCGTCGTCGCCACCCTTGAGCGCCCCAATATTGATGACCATGTCGATTTCCTTGGCGCCCTGACGGATGGCGGCCCGGGCTTCCATCGCTTTGGTCTCGGGCGGTTGCGCGCCGAGTGGGAAACCCACGACGCAGCAGACCTTCACGTTTGAGCCGGCGAAAAGCTCGCGCGCCAGCGACACCCACGTCGGGTTCACGCACAGAGAGTAGAACTGGTACTGCCGCGCCTCGCGGCAGAGTTGTTCAATGTCGGCGTGTGTGGTGTCGGGACGCAACCCGCTGTGATCGATGAGTTGCGCGATCTGTGCGGGAGAAAGTTCCGACTTGCGGACTGTGGCCGCAATGGGCGGGTTGCCCGCAGCAGCAAGGAGTTCCTGCACGCGTTTGGCGATGCGTTCGAGGTCCCTGAGTGATGGGTTCACCGTACTCGCGCACCGTAGCAGGATCGTGATCTTGGTTCAAGCTAAGTGGCGTCTTTTACGGCGGTCGCGCAGGAGAGTGACCCATAAAACCGAACTGTGGCGAATGCCTAGTGTTCTTGTGATGCCGGGACAACGGTCAGCCATTGGCCCGGCGGTCTAAGCGGTCCGAGTTGTGGCATGGCTTGGGCGCCGAACGACTCCTGCGGGGGACGAGCGGCGACTACCAGCAGCAGCTTCTGCTCCTTCCCATCCCGCAGCAGGGTGAACTCCACCGTGTCGCCGACCCGGTGGCAGAACATCGTATTGAGAACGTCCGCCGAGCGATGCACTTCATTGCTCGTGATCCCCACCAGCGTGTCCCCATTGCGGAATCCAGCCGCGGCTGCGGGCGTATTTGAATAAACCTGCTGAATAAATACCTGCCATTGGTTGGAGACCGTCGGATTGATGGCCAGTTGCCGCTCCGAAACGCCGAGGCCCACCCAGGTGTATTGCGGCTGGCCAAACTGCAGGAGGTCCACGCAAATTTTGTGCGCGGCGTTGATCGGCAGTGCGTAGCATTGGTCATCCGCGTGTGCGGCGACGGCAATGCCGACGACTTCCCCGCGCGCGTTCAGCATCGGGCCGCCCCCCTGTCCCGGGCTCAGTCGGCAGCTGGCGCGGATGTGGCTGGTGGCAAAAACGTGGTTGCCGCAGCGAATATCGATCCCGCTGATGAAACCTACCACGGGCACGCTCGGCAGGTCGTAGGGAAATCCGATGGCGACGACCATCGACCCGACGCGGAGTTCATCTGAATCACTCTGCGGCAGGAACGGCGTCGCACTGTCGGCAGTCGGCTCGATCTTCAGCAGGGCGACGTTCGTTTGCGGGTCGCGCCCGATGACGCGCGCATTGATCTTCTGGCCGCGCCACTCGATCCAGCAACTATCCGCGTCGTCCACAATGGTGGCCGCCGTCAGGATGTGGCCGTCCTTGTCGATGAAGAACCCAGTGCCTACACGTTGCGGGGAATTGAAGGGTAAATTGCCGATTTGAAGTTGGCGCTGGGCGTGAACCTTGACGACAGTATCCTTGGACTTCTCATAAATCGAGGTGACTTCCTGATCGATGGCTTCCAACAGCCCACCCGCAAAGACCGCTGTCGTCGTGGC
>JBGOTY010000026.1:0-17286 GCA_041476745.1 Verrucomicrobiia bacterium
ACAATTTACGCGGAGGGACAGCGGCGGTACGTGGAGACGTTTTCGCCGTACGCGCGGCAGTTCCTCGACCGCATGGACAAGCCGAAGGCCGACCGGATCGACGGCATCCCGCCCGCCATCGCCATCAATCAGACCAATCCCGTTAAAACGTCCCGCTCGACCGTCGGCACGATGACGGAGCTCAATGACCACCTGAAGCTGCTCTTTGCGCGGGCGGCGCAACTCTATTGCCGCGGTTGCGGGAAACCCGTGCGGCGCGACACGGCAGATTCCATCCATGAACAGTTGAAATCCGAAATTCGAATCGCGAATTCCGAAACGATCATTTCATTTCCCGTCACGATCCCGAAGAACTTCACCGAGATCGAAGTCCGTGAACTCCTCGCCAAGCAGGGCTACTACAAGATCGAGAAACACGGCGACTCCCTTCGGGTCATTCAAGACTCGGTGCTGTTCGCCGACAAGAATCGGGTCCGCATCATTGAAGCTCTCGAAGCGGCCCTGAAAGTCGGCGGTGGGCGCGTCGCGATCAATGGACGGAAATTCTCCAGCGATCTGCACTGCGCGGAATGCGATATCCACTACCGCGACCCGGTGCCGAGCTTGTTCTCGTTCAACTCACCCATCGGCGCGTGCGAAACGTGCCGCGGGTTCGGTCGCACCATCGGCATCGACTACGATCTGGTGATCCCCGACGAGACGAAGACACTGGCCGGTAGAGCCATCAAGCCGTGGCAAACCGAGAGCTACGAAGAGTGCCAGGACGATTTGAAGAAGTTCGCGCGCAAACGGGACATCCCGATGAAAGTTCCCTGGCGCGAGCTGACGGAGGCGCAGCGGAAATGGGTCATCGATGGCGAAGGCGAGTGGGAGGACGGCGTCTGGTATGGCGTGAAGCGATACTTCGCGTGGTTGGAAACGAAAAGCTACAAGATGCACATCCGCGTGCTGCTTTCGAAGTACCGCACCTACATTCCGTGCAAAACCTGTGGCGGAGCGCGGCTCAAGCCGGAGGCGCTGTTGTGGCGATTACCGAGTAGAGTCGGTGCCGTCGGCCTCACCATCCATGACGTGGTGCTACTGCCGATTGACCGCTGCTACGGATTCTTCAACGAACTCAAATTGCCCGCGCCGCTCGACGAGGCTTCCGATCTTTTGCTCGCCGAAATTCGCACGCGTCTTCGTTATCTGGTGGACGTCGGGCTTGGCTACCTCACGCTTGACCGGCAATCGCGCACGCTCAGCGGCGGCGAAGTCCAGCGCGTCAATCTCACCACGGCGCTGGGCACTTCGCTGGTCAACACACTCTACGTGCTCGATGAACCGAGCATCGGCCTCCATCCGCGCGACATCAACCGTCTCATCGGTATCCTGCAGCGGCTCCGCGCCGCGGGCAATACACTGCTCGTCGTCGAGCACGACCCGGATGTCATCCGTGCCGCTGACCGCGTTCTCGATCTGGGCCCGGGTCCGGGCGAACGCGGCGGTGAAGTTGTTTTTTTCGGCACCCAATCGGAATTGGAGAATTGCGCTCGCTCGCTGACCGCGCAGTATCTTACGGGTCGGAAACAGGTGGCCGCGGCTTCCGAACGACGCAATGTTTCCCCGAAGACTCCCCGCTTGAAGATCCTGGGCGCGCGCGAGCACAACCTGAAGAATGTCGATGTCGAGATACCCCTCAATCGGTTGGTCTGCATCACGGGCGTCAGCGGTTCGGGGAAATCAACGCTTATCCAGGACGTTCTTTACAACGCGCTGTGCAAGCTCAAGCACAAGCCCGAGGAACCGGCGGGACGTCATCGGGCGATAGTGGGTCACGTAGGAATCGAAGATATTGTGATGGTGGACCAATCGCCCGTGGGGCGCACCACGCGGTCGAATCCGGCCAGTTATGTAGGCGCGTTCGACGCGATCCGCAAACTTTTCGCCGCGCAGCCGGTGGCAAAAGAGCGCAGTTATACGGCGGGCACGTTTAGTTTCAACTCCGGCGAAGGCCGCTGCCCGACGTGCGGCGGCAATGGCTTCGAACACGTTGAAATGCAATTCCTCAGCGACGTCTATTTGCGCTGCGCCGACTGCGACGGGAAACGGTATCGCAGCGTGGTGCTCGAGGTGAAGGTCAACGACAAGTCGATTGCCGATGTCCTCGAAATGACCGCCAACGAGGCGTGCGAGTTTTTTGTCGGCCACAATGATGTCCTGCGCGGACTCGAACCGTTGCGCGCCGTCGGTCTCGGTTATATGAAACTCGGTCAACCCGTGCCCACGTTGAGCGGTGGCGAAGCGCAACGCTTGAAACTCGCCGGCCACCTCGCGGAAACAACCAGCAAGCGCACACTCTTTCTCTTCGATGAACCAACGACCGGCCTGCATTTTGATGATATTGCAACGTTGCTCCGGGCATTCAGCCGACTCCTCGAGCGCGGTCACTCGGTTGTGGTCATCGAGCACAACCTGGACGTGATTCGCGCGGCCGATTGGATTATCGATCTCGGCCCGGAAGGCGGCGACGCAGGGGGAGAGGTGGTTTGCGTCGGCACGCCGGAGGATGTGGCGAAATGCGAACGCAGTCACACGGGCGCGGCATTGCGGGGACCGGCTTCACCCAACCAGGTGGCGGAGTTGCCCGCGAAGCTGTACGCGGCGAGAAGCGACAATGCGATACACATTCACAACGCGCGCGAACACAACCTCCAAAACATCGATGTTCGCATCCCGCGCGACAAATTCATCGTCGTCACGGGCATTAGCGGCAGCGGCAAGAGCACGCTCGCGTTCAATATCCTCTTTGCGGAGGGCCAGCGCCGCTATCTCGAATCGCTCAACGCCTACGCGCGACAATTCGTACAACCCGCGGCGCGGCCCGACGTGGACGCCATTTTCGGCATCCCCCCGACGGTGGCGATCGAGCAGCGCACGAGCCGCGGCGGGCGCAAGAGCACGGTCGCGACCGTCACCGAGATCTATCATTTCCTGCGGCTGTTGTTCGTGAAGCTCGGGACGCAGTATTGTCCCGACTGCGACATTCCGATCCAGCCGCAGACGCGCGAGGCCATCCTCGCGAAGCTCGCCAAGGACTATCGCGGTCAGCGGGTGGAATTGTTCGCGCCGCTGATCGTCGCGCGCAAAGGTTATTATACCGACCTGGCCCAGTGGGCCGGGCGCAAAGGATTTTCCCAACTGCGCGTCGATCGCGAGTTGCTGCCGACGGACCGATGGCCGCGACTGGATCGTTTCAAGGAACACAACATCGAGCTGCCGGTGGGAGGTTCGGAAGTGACACCGAAACGCGAGACGCAGTTGCGCGCGGTGCTGGATATCGCGCTGGAGTTTGGGAAGGGACTGGTCCTGGTGGGAGCGGCGTCCTCGCCGGGGAATGAATTACTATTTTCGACAAGGCGCGCCTGTCCGAAATGCGCCCGGAGTTTTCCCGAGCTCGACCCGCGCCTGTTCTCGTTCAACTCGAAACACGGCTGGTGTCCGAAGTGTTACGGCACGGGGTTGCAGTTTCACGGATTCAGCGAAGAACACACGGGTGACGAGGCCTGGTGGAACGAGTGGTTTGAGGGACAGGAACGTCCCTGTCCCTTGTGCCAGGGCCAGCGACTGCGACCCGAGGCATTGGCGGTGAAATTCCAGGGTCGGAACATCGCCGGCATGACTGCGTGGTCGGTCACCGAGGCGGAGCGGCATTTCGACGCGGCGAAACTGCACGGACGTGAAGCGGAAATCGCGCGCGATATTGTGACCGAACTGCAATCGCGGCTGCGGTTCCTCGAACAAGTCGGCCTGTCGTATCTCGCGCTCAATCGGGCGGCCCCGACGTTGAGCGGGGGCGAGGCGCAGCGGATTCGGCTCGCGTCGCAACTCGGCTCGAACCTGCGCGGCGTCTGCTACATCCTTGACGAGCCGACCATCGGCCTGCATCCACGCGACAACCAGATGCTGCTCGACACTCTCCACAGCCTTGGGGCGAAGGGCAACACGGTGGTCGTGGTCGAGCACGACGAGGACACGATCCGTCGCGCCGAGCATATTATTGATCTCGGTCCCGGCGCGGGCCACAATGGCGGGCGATTGGTGGCGGAGGGAAGCCTCAAGGACATTCTCGCCAGCCGGGAATCGCTCACGGGCAAGTTGCTTCGCGAGCCGCTGCGACATCCCTTGAACGAAGTTTCGCGTCCGAGCGCCACGAAATTCGTGGAGATCGTCGGCGCGAAGTTGCACAACTTGAAGAATGTTCGCGTAAAGATCCCGCTCGGCCAACTCGTCGCCGTGACAGGCGTGAGCGGGAGCGGCAAGAGCACGCTGATCCGTGACGTGCTCTATAAAAACCTGAAGGACCGGTCACACCGCCTGGGTTGCGAGCAGATTCACGGCGCGGAGAATGTGTCGCGCGCGCTTGAAGTTGACCAGGCGCCGATTGGCAAGACGCCGCGTTCGTGCCCGGCGACGTACGTGGGATTTTGGGACGACATTCGCGAGTTGTTCGCCAACATTCCCGAGGCGAAGATGCGGGGGTATGGGCCGTCACGGTTTTCCTTCAATGTCGCGGGTGGCCGTTGCGAGGAGTGCGAAGGGCAGGGCGTGAAGAAGATCGAGATGAGTTTTCTGCCGGACGTGTCGGTCACCTGCGATGCGTGCCGGGGGAAACGATTCACCCCCGAGACGCTGGACATCCGCTTCAAAGAGAAATCCATCGGCGACGTCTTGGGCATGAGTGTCGATGAGGCGGTGGAGTTTTTTTCCGCGCACCGTTACATTCACCGCGGCTTGAAGTTGCTGCAGGAGGTGGGGCTGGGATACGTCACGCTCGGCCAGCCCAGCCCGACGTTGAGCGGCGGGGAGGCGCAGCGCATCAAGCTGGTGACCGAATTGGCGAAGGCGTCGGTAGTGGCTGACCGCTGGGCGCCCCGAAGTGACGACGCGTCGCGCCCGGCGGTCGCGCCCTACCATCCCGCCACGCTCTACGTGCTCGACGAGCCGACGATTGGCTTGCACATGGCGGACGTGGAGAAACTGATCCACGTGCTGCATCGGTTGGTGGACGCCGGCAACACGGTGGTCATCATCGAGCACAATCTCGACATCATCGCCGAAGCGGACTGGATTATTGATTTGGGTCCTGAAGGCGGCGATGGCGGCGGCAAAATCGTGGCGCAAGGCACGCCGCAGCAGGTCATCAAGGCCACATCATATACGGCGAAGTTCTTGCGGGAGTTTCTCCGGGAGCGTGCAGACAGGCTCACTTTGGCTTCCGTTTGAGAGCCGGGGAAGGTTACTCCACGTGCTTTGCATATCGCGTCAATCTTTCGCCCAATCTTCTTGTGTACTTCATGAAACATTTGCATTTCCTGCAAGTAGCCCAAAATGACGATTGCTCTGAAACTATTTGGCTGTGTTGCGTAATCCAAATCTAAGCCGTGAAGCACGCCGTGACGATTGAATGGCCCATGCTGCGGATCTTTCTCACGTTTCACGTCTCTTGTGGATGTGCGTTCATTCAGGGCGGTCTCGCGGTATAGGAATTCGAACAGCACGTCTGTTGCAGAGCCGTATTTTAACAAGTCTGCCAGTTCCGCTTGCAATCGCTCCCTGTCTTTCTTCATGAAAAGCAGTGCTGTGAAAACCTCCCTACAAATCCCGTCTGCTTGCGCGAGCATCGTTGGGATACTCAGACTGTAAAGACCCCTAAGATAGGTCCCACAACCAAGGTCACCAACAGTATCGGCGGCCTTCTGACGGTGACCAACTTCGGCGGGGCATTGCAGCCGCAAGGGTTCTACCGATTTGACATAACGCCTTGAGCCGGCTGATGGCAGCGTGGCAACAGGGGCCAAAAAAGAGGGGAGTCGAGGCTCAACTCTCGAATTATAACCCCCGAGCCGCTCCCAAGGGTGGGCTTTCCGCCCTCATTCTATCTGACTTGGCGAGAGGGTCGCTCGACTCCCACGACAATTTACGCCTTGATATGGGGAATGCAAGGGCGGCTGGGGCGGGTGGATTGGGTGGCGGAAAACCGCTCGACCTGGCATTAGCGGAATGGTATTTTTAGGGGTATGACCGACGATACGGTCAGCAAGCAGAGGCCTGTTCCAGATCCGGAAAAATGTCGGACTGTGTACCTGGGGCAAACTCTCGATTTCTCGTCTTGCCTAATGGAGAACCCCTACGGTTGCGAGTATGCCCTGTGCTTTGCTTCTTGCGTCTTTTGTCGCCATCCTGACCGGCGCAGCTTCGAGAAGACAGATCCGCGTTGATGACTGCACGCGAAGGGACACCCCAAGAACCATCTAGGAATCGTTGGGGCAGGGTTGAGCGAGGATCGGGATGGAACGGGCGGGGTGAGCACGGCAAGAACAACCAAGAGAGAATTCGATGCTCAACTCCCGCTTTTCAAATCGGCCGAACCGTCAGGAGCCGGCGTCTCGGCTTTCGGTTGCCCCAGTGGGAGGACCGCTCGACTCGCAATGGAAGTCTGGTCGAATTTAATCACTTCGTTGAGTGAGTCCCGGAACTGTTCAAGGCCCGACGCAGGAATGACGATTGAGTTGCGGCGACCAGTATTAACCTCTTCGGTGATCCGCAAGAACATCCCTTGCAGATTCTCTTTCAGATTGAATGTGAACTGCTTCCGTTCAACCCGAATATGGGCATTGCGTAATTGGGTATCCATAGCAGAGGCCTGGGCTGATCGCTTCGGCTGGGCGTCTAGCTTTTGGGGGCTTCGCCTGACATGGTGCGAAGCCTCTTTTTTAGCTGGAGGATCTGCACTTGCAGCGCCACGACCATGATCACAATCAAGGCGATCAAAAAATCAACGATGCTGTCCGTACTCATTTGCTTCCTCCTTTGGGATGGATGACGGTCAGCAGTATAACAGCGGCGCTGAATTACAACAGCATATTATTTGCATGGGTTGCGGTGGCGGGGAAGGCGGGTAGGGCCGATCACGGCTTTCGGATTACGGGCGCCAAGGCAAGCAGGCCCGCGCTAGAGCAGGAGCTTGCGGACGTCGTCGTAATTGCGGGCGATAAGGTCGGCGCGCTTCAGTTTTTCGGGCGGGAGGCTGGTGGCGAGGCCGATCACGGTCATGCCGGCCATTTTGGCGGCCTGGATGCCGGGGGTGCTGTCTTCGATGACGCAGCAGGTTGACGGACGGACGCCAAGTTTTCGGGCGGCGGTGAAATAGATCTCGGGGTCGGGCTTCGGAAAGCGAATATCTTCGCGGGCGATGATGGCTTTGAAATGGGACTTCAATCCGGAGATTTCCATGACGACTTCCGCGACCTGATGCGGCGAGCTGGTGGCGACGCCGAGTTGGTAGCGCTTCGCGAGTTCGGGAATCAGGCTGTGCAGCCCCTTGAAGATGGGGCGATGCTCGCGAAGGTAGCGGAGAAAGTAGTTCAGCTTTCGCTTATTCAGGTCTTCCAGATCGTGTTGCAGTCCGGTCTTCCTGAGAAAGGCGCGCAAGGTGGAGTGGTCAGACAGTCCCACATGCTCGGAGAAGACAACGCCGTGATCGTGTTTCCAGCCGAGTTCCGCGAACAGATCTTCAAACGCCTTCTGGTGCAGCGGCTCACTGTCGACAATGACCCCGTCGAGATCGAAGATGACCGCGGAGAATTTTTTCATGCGCGGTAGACGCGCACCTGCGCGCGGTCGGGGCGCAGGAACAGGTTCAGCAGGCAACTGACGATGCTGATGACGAGTGCGCCACCCACAGCGGTCCAGAAGCCTTCGACGTGAAAGGCGGGGATGAGCCAACTGACCAGCTTCAGCATCAGCGCGTTGATGACCAGCGTGAAGAGGCCGAGCGTGAGGATGTTGATGGGCAAGGTCAGGATGACGACGAGCGGGCGCAGGTAGGTATTGACCAGCGCCAGGACCACGGCGGCGATGATGGTGGCTTGCTGGTTGTCGAACCAGATTTTCTGAAACATTGCGTCAACCACCAGCAAGGCCAGCGCGTTGACGGCGAGCTTCACCGCGAAAATGAGGAGTCGATACACCATGGTCCCTCCATCCGCAATCTACATCTTCCACTTGATTGTGCAACCGATAGCGTGGGTGACGGGGTTGGCGACCTTCTTGTGGGCGAGCACGGCCTCGATGGCGTCGCGCAGATCGTGCGAGCGGGCTTTATCGGGATGCTGCCAGTTGTCATCGACGCGGCCGATATAACGCACTTCGTGTTTGGAATTGAGCACGAAGACCTCGGGCGTGTACTCCGCGCCGTAGGCCCGCGCCACGCGTTGCACCTTGTCGCGCAAATAGGGGAAGTTGAATTGCTTTTTTTGGGCGCGCTTGACCATGTTCTCGAAACCGTCCTCGGGATAACCCGCCGAGTCGTTGGGGTTGATGGCGACAAACTGCACGCCTTTGCCGGCGAAATCGCGCTGGATGTTGACCAGGCGATCCTCGTAGGCCTGGGCATACGGACAATGGTTGCAGGTGAACAACACAACGACGACCTTTTTGTCCTTGAATGAATGCAGCGTGTAATCCTTGCCGTCCACGCCTGGCAGGGAGAAATCCGGCGCACGCTGTCCGATTTCGACTTTCTTCATGATTTCACGAATCCCAAATCTCCATCCCGCTGTTCCGTAGCTGTGCAGTTACAAGACCTGTAGAGCGTATGCAGCGAGGCCGAAAAGGTCAAGGTCTTGTTAAAGGGCCATGAAAGAGATTGAGCGGGCCGGGCTTTTTTGTTAGAGAGAACGTGTGTGATTGCACTACCGATTCAGCGGCAAACCCATCACCTGTTTCCTGAGGACTCGAATTGAGCCCGGAAAACCTGTCCCAACGCGCCGCGCGTATCCTGCGCGCCCAGGCCCAGACCCTTGCCGAGAAAAGGATCACCATTGGCCTCGATGGTTTTGTTGACGAAATCGTCAGTGTTGTTGATAAGCGCGAGTCGGCGGAGAAATTCACGCGGGTGCCCACGCTTGCCAGCTTCGGGGCGCGCATCAGCGCGGCCGCGGGCAAGAGCGCCAATGCCGAGTTGGTCGTCGAGCGCGTGAAACTGGGCGGCAACGGCCCGATCATGGCGAACGCGCTGGCCGCCTTCGGCGCCCCTGTGACTTACATTGGCAATCTCGGTTACCCCAACCTCCATCCCGTCTTTGCCGAACTCGCGAGACGCGCCACGGTCCACAGCATCGCCGAGCCGGGTTTCACCGACGCCCTGGAGTTTGATGACGGGAAAATCATGATGGGCAAACACGCTTCGTTGGGCGAGGTGAACTGGGAAAATCTCGTCGAGCGCGTTGGCCGCAACGAACTCGAACGCAGCTTTGTCGCCGCGAACCTGATCGGGTTGCAGAATTGGACGATGGTGCCGCACATGAGCGATATCTGGGAGCACGTGCTCGCAGAGATTTGTCCGAAGATGCCGCCGCAGCCGCGCCATTCATTTTTCTTCGACCTGGCCGATCCCGAAAAACGAGATCCCCGGGACATCCGCAAGGCCACGGAATTGATCGGCCGGTTCCAGGAATACTTCGACGTTTACCTCGGGCTCAATGAGAAGGAATCATTCCACATCGGCGAAGTGCTGGGCTACCAGGGCGCGCAGGAGGGTGAGAAGGCGATCCAGGCTGTCGCGAAATTCATCCATGAGAAGATCCGAACTTCTGGAGTTGTTGTCCATCCGCGGGCCTACGCGGTCGCCGCCTCCGCCGCCGGTGTGGTCATGGTGACCGGCCCCTTTGTCGGTAAACCGCTCATCAGCACGGGCGCGGGCGATCACTTCAACGCCGGTTTCTGCCTTGGCAAGTTGCTCGGGGCGGACAATGAAATCTCGCTGCAATTGGGGGTGGGTACCTCCGGTTACTATGTCCGCACCGCCAAGAGCCCTAGCGCCAAGGAATTGGCAGACTTTTTGCAGTCACTGTAGCGTATGGCCACACTTGTCGCCCAGAACCGGGATGTTCTCGGCTTGATGATTCTGCTCGGGGTGTCATTGGGCGTTAACATTCTGTTGCACTGGATCGTCGTTTGTCGGCGGCTCTACCGTCACGGGGCGCGCTTGCCGACGGGACTGCTTTTCTGGCGTGTGTTCCCGGAATTGCGCAAGTACCGGGATCTTACCTGCGCGGCGGCGAAGCCGCTCACATTCTACTACACTGGCTTTATCCTCGCTTGGTTCAGCCTGTTGCTCGCCTTCGCTCTGGCCTTGCGCATACTGTGGCTTCAGTCACAGTCGGGCAATTATTAGTCCGGGCGAAGGGATTGCGTCTTGCCGCACGTGTCCGCCGTCTGCTATTTTTCGCCCGCGATGAGCTTACGAGTCAGATTTGCGCCGAGTCCAACTGGTTTTCTCCATATCGGGAGCGTGCGCACGGCGTTGTTCAACTGGCTGTACGCCCGTCACGCGGGTGGCACATTTGTGCTGCGCATCGAAGACACGGACACGGCGCGCAATACGGAGCAATCCCTCCGCACCATTCTCGACGGACTGCGTTGGCTGGGGCTGGATTGGGATGAGGGTCCGGAGAAGGGCGGTCCGTTCGGGCCCTACTTTCAATCGCAGCGCGGGGCCATCTACCAGCAGCGGGTGAAAGACCTTATCGGCAAGGGTCTGGCCTACGAACGCGAAGGTGCGATCCGTTTTAAGATGACCCGCCAGCCGATTGAGGTGCCCGACCTTATCGCCGGTCGCGTGGTGCGTCCCCTCAACGAGACCGAAATGCTCGATCCCGATTTCGTGATCGTCCGCAGTGACGGCAATCCGGTGTTTCATTTCGTCAATGTCGTGGATGACATGGAGATGCAAATCACACACGTCATCCGCGGGGAAGACCATCTCTCGAACACGCCGAAGCACATCGCGCTCTTTCGCGCCTTCGGCGTCGAACCGCCGCAGTACGCGCACATCCCGATGATCCTGAATCCCGACGGCACCAAGATGAGCAAGAGCGACCCGGACGCCGCGAAAGCGCGGCTCGCTTCGCTGCAGACGTATGTTGAGGATGGTTACGTGCCCGAGGCGGTGCGGAACTACCTTTGTTTGCTCGGCTGGTCGCCCAAAGACAATCGCGAGGTCATGTCCATCGAGGAAATCGTCAAGCTCTTCGATCTGCCGCAGATTCTCCGGAACAACGCTCGTTTCGACTCCACCAAGTTGCTGTGGATGAATGGCGAGTACCTTCGCGCCCTGCCGCTGGACCGCTTCATGACATTGGCGCGACCGTTTACGGGTGGCCGCGACGATCCGAAGGTGCTCGGCCTCGTCAAAGAGAAGGTAAAACTCCTGAAGGAACTCCCGGATTGGATCAATTATTTCTTCACCGATGACTACCTGTTCGATCCCGAAGCCGTAAAGAAATCCTGCAGCACCCCGCAAACCAGCGAGCGACTGCTGAAACTGGCCGACAAGTTCTCCGCCATTGCCGCGTGGGACGCGGCCGGTCTCGAAACCGCGTTGAAGGCGCTCGCCACAGAACTGGCGATCAAGACGGGTGAACTCATTCACCCGTGCCGCGTTGCGGTCAGCGGCAAATCGGCCGGTCCGTCGCTGTATCATATGCTGGAGGTGCTCGGTCACGACCGTGTGCTCGCGCGTTTGCGTCGCGGCGCGGAGAAATTTCGCCCATGACGCTCCCGAACAAGATCACGATCGCCCGCATTCTGTTGATCCCCCTTTTCGTGTGGCTGGCGCTGGATTACATCCGCGATTACCAGAAGGACCAGGAACAGGAGTGGGAGCGGGTCCTGGCCTTTACGATTTTCGCGGTCGCCGCCATCTCCGACGGCGTGGACGGCTATATCGCGCGCCGTTATCAGCAGAAGAGCGAATTGGGCACGTTCCTCGATCCACTCGCGGACAAGGCGCTGCTGATCTCCGCCCTGATTCTCCTGAGTATCCGATTCAAGGACGGCACGCCTTTCGACCAACTGCCGTTGTGGCTTCCCGTGCTCGTGATCAGTCGCGACGTGATTCTGCTGGGTGGCACCATCTTGATCCACATGCTGGCCGGCCACGTGACTGCACGGCCGCGCCTCGTCGGCAAGTGCGCCACGTTCTTCCAGATGATCACGCTCGGTTGGGTGCTACTGAGGGTCGGTCGCCCGTCCTACGAATGGCCGCTGTACGCCGCCGGTTTCTTCACGCTCGTCTCGGGCATCTGGTACATCTTCGATGGCGTCAAACAACTCAGCATCCACGAGCAGAAAACGCCGGCTGCGTGAGTGCTGCGCGGAGTGTCAGCGGAGGGCCATCCGTGCCTTGACCCCGCGTCCCTTTAAGCCTACAAGAGGGGATTATGCGAACTTTCCTTGAGGTGCGTCCGAGGAAGTGCGGACGGACGGCGCTTTCGTGGATAGCGGTAAGCGCGTTGGCGTTACCGTCGGCTTTTGCGGATTTCAAAGTCGGCCTGGTTCTTGATCGCGGCGGCAAGGACGACAAATCTTTCAATGCTTCGGCCTATGAGGGAGCGACGGAGGCGAAAAAGAAGCAGGGGATTGTCCTCAAGTACGTCGAAGCCAGCGACGACAATGCCTTCGAACCGTTGCTGCGGGCTTTTGCGCAAAAAGATTATGACCTGATCATCGGCATCGGCTTTGCCCAGAAGGAAGCGATCAAGAAAATCGCGTCACAGTATCCCGAAAAGCATTTCGCCATCGTGGACGCCGACGTGAACGCCCCCAACGTGCGCTCGCTTCTCTTTGAAGAGCACGAAGGCGCGTACATTGTTGGCGCCATCGCCGCGATGATCAGCAAGACGGGAAAAGTTGGCTTCATCGGTGGAATGGATGTCCCGCTCATTCGGCGCTTCGAGATGGGCTACGAAGCGGGAGCGAAAAAGATCAACCCGCAGGTTGCCGTGGTTGCCAACTATGTTGGCGTCACCAGCGAAGCCTGGAATAATCCGCCGAAAGGCAAGGAACTCGCCATGGTGCAGTACGATGGCGGCGTGGACGTCATCTTCGCCGCGGCGGGCGCCTCCGGTTTCGGTGTCTTCGACGCCGCCGAGGAAAGGAAGAAACTCGCCATCGGCTGTGATTCGAATCAGGATTGGACCAAACCCGGCCTGATCCTGACCAGCATGCTCAAGCGGGTCGATCTGGCAGTCTTCGCGACCATCGCCGAGGCCAAGGCCGGCAAGTTCGCGGCCGGCGCCAAACGTTTCGGGCTGGCCGACAAAGGCGTTGATTATTCCATTGATCAGTACAACGAGAAGCTCCTGCCAGAATCAGTGCGACAGCGCGCCGATGAACTAAAGGCCGAGATCATCGCCGGCAAAATCGTCGTTCCCGATTACTACAAGAAGTAGATGAAAATAAGTCTCCCCGTTGTCAATATGCGGTTATGCGACTGACCCCCTGCCATGCAATTGATCCTTGTAGATAGAGGACGTGAGTTTTGCGATGTTCTTCGCGTGCAGTTCCGTGCTCATCCGGAGGTTGAGATTGTCTGTGGGCGGTTCGAAGATCTTCCAGTATTTGATTGCGTCATCACTGCCGGCAATTCGTTCGGTTTGATGGATGCGGGTATGGATTTGGCTGTGGTTCGTTTCTTTGGACGTCACGTCATGGAACGGATCCAAAAGCGAATTCTTGACGATTACCTCGGAGAGCAACCCGTTGGCACCTGCGTCATCGTGCCCACCGACCATGCATCGCATCCGTTCGTGGCGCACGCCCCGACCATGCGCGTGCCGATGAATATTCAAGGTACGGACCATGTTTACCTCGCCATGTGGGCGGCTCTCATTGCAGCCCACCACCATAACCGTTCCGAACCACGGCAGATACAATCGGTCGCGTGTCCAGGACTCGGGACAGGCACTGGAGGGATGGATCCTCTTGAGGCCGCACTACAGTTATGCTTGGCCTACGAACATCACCGCCGTGTGCCGCAGTTCATCAATCCTTCGTTCGCGCAGCAGCGCCACGAGCGGGTATATTATGGCGGTAATTGGGGATTTAAGCACCCGCGAACGACCAGCGCCTGAGGGCAAGAGCGTCAGTCCCGCATAGTCGCATATTTGTACTCATCGTCCCTTGCGCAGGCGGTTGGCAACGAAACCACCGCTCTCGTCATAAGTCGTTACGCGATCCAGTTCAAGGTCGTGGTTGTTTCGCGGCGGAGGCGCCGGGCGATCTTTACTTCTTCCTGCCAATGTACAGAAGATGCCTCGATGCTCCGATGATTGACCTCTCGGCACCTATTTCGTTTAGCAAACCAAGCCAGAGTTGGCGTTGCTTTCCCTGAAGTTTGTTATAGCTCTCATCATCCGCTGAGATCGCGGGTTCAACCCCCACTACCGTTATCGTTTCGAATCCAATCGCTTCATGCAAAGGCGCAATCTCGGATACTTTTGCTGAGTATCCACGAAACCCACCTCGAGGATAATCATCCGGACGTTTGCCCCTCGCGAGCAACGACCGCACTTCGGCTTGATCCTCAATCCAGCCCGGAACATTTCTAATCAAATCGCCAAGAATGCCAAAGCGACTCAGGAACGATGAGAATATGACGCCGCCTGCTCGCAGCCGGTTAAAAGCCTCTTTCAATGCCACTTTCCGATCGGCTTCTTCTACCAGATGATAGAGAGGACCCATGAGGAGAACAGCGTCAAATTCCGTTTCGGTTACTTCACCGAGATCGCGCGCGTCAGCCACAACGAGTCGCACCTGCTTCTCGACCCTTTCGGCTGCGATTCTTCTCATGCATTCCTCAATGAGCGCCGCCGACAGGTCAACAGCCGTTACCGCATAACCCCGTTTGGCCAATTCCAGAGTATACCTTCCTGTTCCAGCTCCAACCTCCAGGACTGATCCTTGCGGTGGCAGATACTGATGCAAATAGCGCCAGGTGAGGTCGCACTCAAGTTGGTTGCGCGCCAACCGGTTGTGTTCTTTTTCCGGGTCACTATTGTAAAAAGCAGCAATATCACCCACATCATCGATCATGGCGTTCTCCGGGTGACACCTTCTGCCACCGCTCTGCGGTCGGTCAATTAGATAATGAATGGACCCGGCATACATCGTCCCATCCAGTTTGGAGTGGACATCGTATTCCGATAATGGTAGGATGCGGGTATGTTCTTCGACATCCGCCGACACACTCCAGATGGGGGGGCGCCTGTTCAACTCGAAGGCGGAAGGACACGGGCGGGACGCCCGCGCCACTAACACCAAGGGAACAAGTCCCAAAAAACATGCTTTCTGCGAAACGAACCCAATTGCTTGACATGGAATTATCAGCGGATGTGGCTGGATGGCAGTGACTTGTGATACAGAAATGAATTATTACAAATGGGTTCGTTTTCGCAGTGCGGTGGAGGGCAAAACAGCGGGCGGGACGCCCGCGCCACTACGGTAAAGGACCGACAGCAGCATTGACTCTCTGGATTCAAATTCGGACACTGCGACAGTGACGGCAACCAACACGACCGCAGCAGTTGAATTGCGCGGACTGACCAAGCACTTTGGCAGCGTGCTGGCCAACGCGGGGGTGAATCTTCGGGTTGAGCCCGGCACGATTCACGGCGTGATTGGCGAGAACGGGGCTGGCAAGTCCACCGCCATGAAGATGTTCTACGGCATTTTCCCACCGGATGCGGGAGAGATTTTCGTCAGCGGAAGGAAATGTGTCTGGGGCTCGCCGGCGGATGCCATTGCCGCGGGAATCGGCATGGTTCACCAACACTTCATGCTCGCCGGCCCTTACTCCGCGCTGGATAACATTCTGCTGGGTGCCGAGCCTCGGCGCTGGGGAATGATTGACCGGACGGGCGCGCGCGCGCAATTGGCGGCCCTGGCCAGCCGCTACGGCCTGGCCGTGAATTGGGACGAGCCCATTGAGTCGCTTCCCGTGGGTGCCCAGCAACGGATCGAGATCCTGAAGTTGCTCTATCGCGACGCGCAGATCCTGATATTGGATGAACCCACAGCGGTGCTGACTCCACAGGAAACGAACGATCTCTTTCGCAACCTGAAGAAGCTGCGCGATGAAGGGAAGACGATTCTGCTCATCACGCACAAGCTTAAGGAAGTGATGTCGTTCACGGATCGGGTGACGGTGTTTCGCGCCGGTAGAGTGACGGGCGAACTGTCGACCTCCCAGACCAACCCCCAGGAACTCGCGAATTTGATGGTTGGGAGAAAAGTAGTTCTGAATATCGATGTTCCTCCCGCGCATCCGCGTGAGGAGAGGGCGATTGAAGTGACGGGCTTGTGCCTTGCGGGTGTTGTAGCTGGAAGTCGTCACAAGCTTGAGGACATAAGCTTTTCCGTGAAGCGCGGGGAAATCGTGGGCATCGCCGGAGTGGAAGGCAACGGCCAATCGGAACTATTGCAGGCGATTCTTCATCCGCGCGACCCCCACTGTCGGACTTCCGGCTCGGTCAAGTTCGTAGGCGAAGACGCAACCTCCTATGAGACCTTGCGGATTCGCGATTTGGGTGTGGCGGTGATTCCCGAGGATCGCCAGCAGGAGGGTCTTTTGCTGGAGAGACCTGTGAGTGAGAATTTCCTGTTGGGCTTGCAGAGAAGTCCGGCTTTCAGTCACGCGGGTTTCCTGAATTCGAACAACCTGCAGAAGGCGGCCGCACAGGCCGTCGAGGAGTACGATGTTCGCCCGCGGGACTTGACGATGCCGGCGGGGAACCTTTCCGGCGGAAACCAGCAAAAGCTCATTGTGGCGCGGGAATTTCAACGGAAACCGCAAGTGCTGATTGCGGCGCAGCCAACGCGGGGCGTGGATGTGGGCGCCATCGAGTTCATCCATAATCGAATTGTTCGCGCGCGCGATGAAGGAGCGGGTGTGTTGCTCGTATCCTTTGAACTCGATGATATTTTCACGTTATCCGATCGCATTCTGGTGATGTACGAAGGCCGGATCGTCGCGGAATTCAGCCGCGGCGAAGTTTCCGAGCGCGAACTTGGGTTGAAGATGGCGGGATCATGAGAAAGATTCTTCAGCCAATTCTGGCCGTGGCCCTCGGACTCGCTTTGGGGCTCGGAGTCACTCGCATCGCGGGCGAAAGCCCATGGCATGTCCTGCAAATCCTCTGGAAGAGCGCCTTTGGCTCCGGCTACGATTTTGGAATGACGTTGTTCTATTCCACACCGCTCATTTTTACCGGCCTAGCGGTCGCGGTGCCATTCCAGGCAGGACTCTTTAACATTGGCGCCGAGGGACAACTCACGCTGGGCGCTCTTGCGGCGGCTGCCGTGGGCGCTCTCTGGCCTACGTTACCGTGGCCCGTGGCTCCGGTGCTCGCCACCGTGGCGGCGATTCTTGCCGGGGTGGTTTGGGGCGCGATTCCCGGTTGG
>JBGOTY010000027.1:0-17251 GCA_041476745.1 Verrucomicrobiia bacterium
CAACGTGACGCTCTACCAGACTGAGCTACGCTCGCTTCCGTTGGAGACGAGTAAGAAAATAGCAAATCCCCAACCGACTGCAAGACCCAAAATCGAACGAGAAATTGCGTTCCGCGACACGCTGTGTAAGAATTTCGAGGGTGTCCCTGAGAGAAACAACGAACGCGCTTCGCTATTGCGGCACTCCCCGCTCACTCGCGTAGCCCGAGAAGCGAAGGAGAGTGCGGACGGAGGGACTCGAACCCACACGGATTTCTCCACAGGCTCCTAAGGCCTGCGCGTCTGCCAATTCCGCCACGTCCGCGTCATTGAGAATTATTAGCAGCGGCTGTGGTCGCAAACAAGTCCCGTCTGCGGATCGGTAGATCAATCCCGCGCAACGCGGCTTGGAGTCCAGTACGCTTCTACGGCAGCTTGACCAAGTGCGCTTACTAACCAGCTTGCGTTTTCCTTCTCCTGGCCCATTCTCTCATGGACTTGGATAAGTTTTGCCGGTGTTTGGTGGACATCGGCCGGCGTGTCGGCAAGTTGAAGGTTGTTCTGGAGGAGCCGATGACATTCGTCACACTAGCAGTGGTTTGGTTCCCCTTCTCCACCTGAGTATGGATGTTACGGTTTCCTGCCATCGGGATATTATTGTTGGGGAGACTCTTGTTGAACTTAACCACATCATTCCGTGCATCTCGAAACAGATCGAGGTCCGTCGTGGGAACAACGATTAAGTCGCGGCGACCATCAGCCATTCGGGTGATCCGCAAGTACGTCCGTTGCGGATTCTCTTTCAGCCCAACCGCAAACTGCTGCGCTCTCAACCCACTGCGTTTTCGTTCACCGCGTTGTGAACGGCGCAGTCATTCGGCCCATTCTTACGGCCGGGCGCTCGATCCAACTCAACAGACCACTCTCTTGCGAAACGTGCGAACTTACTGGCAGTTCGGCGTCTGCCGGACGCGATAATACACGTTGGTTTTGGAGGTCACACTGTTATCCGTTTGTGTGATAGTCCCGCCAGTGCCGGGGCTGAACCCCGAGATTGGCGTCCAAGCCGCCGCGTTGGTCGTGTAGTTACCCGTCGCGCGTTCCACCCGATACAGCAGGTTCGTAATGGCTTCCGTCTGATAGATGACGGTGGCGTTGCTGTTGGAAACCGTCACGCTCTTAATGGCCATCTCCGGGCCAACCAGGAAGGAATGTTGCCCCGGGGAGTTGCCGAGGTTGATGGCAGGCGTGTTGGTGCCACTCAAGTTGCCCTGACACAGATTAGTGTTGGCGGCAATCGGGCCGAGGATCTGGTTCGACATCTGCTGATAGCTGCCGCTGCCGACGAACGCACAGACGGCGATAGTCCCCACCGGATTGCCGAGTGCGGCCAGCGGGATGGCCAGTTCGATACCGGTCCTGACATCTCCCGGACCAAAGCCAGCGGCATAGACATTCGTGTTGCATGAACCACCGGGGACACCATTTGTATTGCTATCATTGATAGTCGCCTGGATAAGGAATGGATTCGTGCCGCCCGATAGTGTGCCATTGGTCGTGGCTGTCGATCCCAAGAAATAACCATTCGTGGCCAGCCCACTACTGTTTGTGCCGCCCGGCCACAACTGGGCGTAGTTGGCGAAGAGTTTGTAAGGACCCCCTCCGCCGGTCACGCTCATCCAGTAATTGGGCGCAAAGCTGGGATCGAACGTAAGACCGGGACCGGTGCCATTGGTCGTCGCACCCATGTTATTTAGGCCGCCGGAATCAACGCCGGGATTGACATTCGTGAGCGTGTTCTCCCCGCCGGGACCAGTCATGAAGAAGATGCTAAGCTTGTTGAAATTGTTTTCCAGATTTCCCGCGAATACCAGGAACAACACACCGTCCTTAACGAGTCCGTATGCCGCATCAAGTTCGGAGCCGCCACCATTCGACATCAGATTCGTGCCGATGCTATTGCCGTATCCCGTGGCGATTTGCTGTACGGAAAGCGGGCACCCATAAGCCGACTCCGCGATGCCATCGACGACAATGCTGCTCAACGGAGGCAGAAACTTACCGTCCTCCGTAATGGTCACACTCGCCGTCACGAACTGCCCGGAAACGGTGATGCTTGCGGTCCGTGCGTCGATCGTTGTATTCGTGGCCACGGAATAGGTGATAGTGCCATTACCCGTGCCACTCAAGCCGCCCGTAATCGTGACCCACGGCTGACTACTGGTCGCAGTCCACGTGCAGGCGCCCGAATCGACCACCGTCACATTACTCGCGCCGCCGCTGCTGCCGAATGCCGTTGTTGCAGGATTGAGCAAGAAGGCGTTGCAGTCTGGAACCGTAAACGTAAAGGTATGTGTCCCCGGAAGCGCGCTGAAGTCGACGGCATCTGCCGAGCCAAAGCTGCCTTGACAGTACGTCGGCGTGCCATCCCAAAGAGGTCCGAGGACCTGATTGTACATACTGGCATACTGATCGTCCGTGATAAACGCGCAGACGGAAACTTTTCCGGTCGGATTGCCGATTGCTCCCAGCGGAATGGCGAGTTCAACACCGGTCTTGACGTTTTGCGGGTTAAAAGGCGCGCCATTCACTTCACAGCCTGAAAGATCCTGCTGGACACCATTAGTATTGCTGTTATTGAGGGCGGCTCGAATGCCAAACGTCCCGTCCACAAAAATGTTGTTCGGGGGGGCGTTGCTCGGAACGACCGAGCCGAGGAAGGAGCCGTCGCAGTTGGAGCAAATCACTTCGCGGTTCAGGTACATCGTCGGACCGGCACCCGCACCGCCGACGGTCACGCCGATCCAATAATTCGCTGCGAAACCGGTATCGAACGTCAAGCCGGGGTTGCCGTCTAGCAAGCCGTTGCCGCCAACTCCCATACTGTTAATGTGGCCGAAATCAGCGGCGCCGTTGTAATTGGTCCCGAGTGTGTGGTCTCCGCCGGGCCCGGTCATGAAAAAGATCTGGAGTTTGTCGAAGGGATTACTGGCCAAATCACCCGAGTCCATGTTTCCCGCGAAGACCAGGTAGAGAACGCCGTTGGAGACGAATCCGTACGCCGCATCGAGCTCGGAGCCGCTGGCTGCGTCGATGTTTGTCTCGGTGTTCTTAAAAGTTGAGGTGCCGATTTTCTGGGTGACAATTGCTGATCCGTAATCTGCGTCCGCCGTGCCGTCGATGGTGATCGCCGCCTTCGTGATGGTGGGGATTGCCAACAAGGCCGCAACGAAAATTGCCGAAAAAACAGATTTCATAACTTTGGACTCCTGATTATCTCGCCGGTTTAGAACACGCCAATAAACAAATATATAGAAGCGTTTTACCTGTTCTTCATTTATCACACGAGGCGAGCGGTTGTCAACTGCTAATCGTCTTGCGCTCGCGGTTATTCTTCGGGTCGCCCCACTCTAACGCACCGATCAGTTGCCACCGGCTGTTGTGTCTTGGTGGATAAGGAGTTGTGGATTTGCACTGTGGCTGGCGGGAGAAAGCAGGCGAAGCAATCGTCTCCTGTCTTCTGGTGCACAAAATGAACGAGCCCCGCAACTTTGCGGGGCTCGTCTGCAAGACACCCTATCAAACACTGTCTATCAGACTTTGCGACGGCGGATGGTCAACGCGCCGAGCAATCCAACCACTACGAGACCGATCGTAGATGGCTCGGGTACCACGGTGAAAAACTCACCGGGAGTGCCGCTGAAGTCAAACGATGAAGCGGATCCATCAGTAAAAGGCCCGCCGCCGCCCACGTTGCCCGTCCCAGGAGGCAAGCCCGGCAGGAACTGGTTCGACAGAAAACCATTGCCACCGCCGTTAATGTCGGCAAGCACCATGATCGGCCCGGACGGACTCCCAATCAAAGCGAGCGGGATTTGCAATTCCAAGCCGGTTGTGACTGAGAGGGCTGCGGCCGAGGTGGCCGTCGAACCGTCTATGCCACCCGCGTTCTTGTTGTTTAAGCCAATGGTTATGCCGGCCAAGGTGGCGCTGCCAATACCGCCGCTCAACGGAATGCCGCCAAGGAATGACGCGGTAGCAGGGGGGCCGGTCGTCAAATCCACACCGTCAACGAACAGCGTGCCTCCAAAGGTGTTGGCATCCAGCATGAGCACACCTAAAAAGCCCGGGCTGAACTTGGAGCCGTTCATGGCCGCGCTCGTCGACGGCGAGATGAGCAACGTGCTCTGACCGGGTGCTCCGGTGGCAATGAAAATATTCCAGTGGTTGGCACTACCCCCGGGGCCGGTTTCAACATTCCCCGAGAGGAACAGATTCAGGTTTCCGCCGGAAATCACGCCGTAGCCAGCATCCAACTCGGAGCCGCCCGCTGACGTCCCGTCACCGATGGTGCTGTTACCGAAACCGGTGGGATTCCCCTGGATCGCCAGCGCGCTGCCGTAGATCCCATCCAAGGTCCCATCGATAACTTGCGCTCGCGCTTGTGAAACGGACAAAAGAAATGCAGCCGCCGCAATGGTGCTGTAAAGATGGATTGACCGATAGACCATTTTCATACTCACCGTCTCCCTCGCCATAGATTGTTTACCCTCGCCTCGTCGTTTGACGTTTCGCTTTGCCATACTGGTAAAGCGCTCCAAACGTCAGTATCCCGTATAGCGATTTCGCATTAAGGTGTCAACACTTTTTAGTAACTTTCTTGCGCCGACGGAGCGTTAGAGGGCAGATTAACACTGCCCCACCAAGGGTAACCGCCTATTTCACACCCCGGGTTGGGGATCCGACCGTGCCGACCCGCCCGCCCTGTGCCGATCCGGACTCCCCGGCGCGTTGCTAACGGGCCGGTAACAGAACCCTCGAATTACGCCACTACGGCAGCCGCAGGGACCCTCGCCAGCCTCAATACTGAACAGGCACGTTCCAGTCGAAGCCGTTATGGCCCGACTGGAGTTAAATCGGATGCAGGAACCCACCGCAATCGGCGTTCCACCCGCATCGGTATTGCCAGCGCCGGCCTGCTTCCAGCCAGCCGTAAGCGTCTTCGCGGCTGTTGCGCATGACTATGGATGGAGGCACTGTCGCTGCAATAACAACCGAGGAAACCCTGGTCTTCGACAGGCAAAGTCAACGAGTTTGTTGACGCACCTCTTGGGGGTGATGGAAATTCTCGGAAGAACGGAGAACCCTGAAGATCTACCAACTATCTTCCTGACCAATGGTCTAAGGCGATGTCAATGGCCATCAAACTGACCGAGAGTCTGAGGCGATTGGGTTGTGTCATCAGTTGTGTAGTTGCCCCAATCATCTTGGATTAATTTGTAAAGGGGTTTGACTGATGGGCCGTTATTCCATTCAACATGATTGTCCGTGAAAAGTACGTTACGCCCGTCGGTGCCGTGATTGTCGGCCGAGGTCGTATCGGGAGTGTCCCCTGCCGACTCGTTAGCTCGATCCGCGCACAGCATGTAAATTCCGCCCGTGCTGGATCCCTTCACCGGCAATTTAACGCCCATCTTTACAATGTAGAAGTAGCTGAGATTCCACCACCTCATTGTCTGCCACGTTTTAGCTGCTTCGACCGGCATCGGAGTCGTTGAGCCGGTGGTCCTGTCACTGGGGCAGACGAATACTGCGGGCGAACCAAGATAGTGCTTCTTAATGAGCAACCGGGCCATAGCCGTGAATCCTCCCACGTTACTGGCGGGTGGGGGATTACACCCGGCACACCCTATGCCGGTTTCGCTTTGCAGCAGGACAGCACCTGATTCGTCTGAGACGGGTTTGGAGCTCGGGAACCAACCATCGAAATCGTCCGCGTACATGATCATTGCCTGGCCGATCTGTCGCAGGTTGCCCAGGCAATTGGCTCGTTTCGCTTTTTCACGGGCCTTGTTGAGAGCGGGCAGCAGCATCGCGGCGAGAATGCCAATGATGGCGATGACGACAAGGAGTTCGATCAATGTGAAAGCGGCGCTTCCTGCCGTTCTTCGATGAAAAATGATGTCTGGGTTTTTTCGCATGCTGTCTGTTAGACCTCCGTCCAAATGCCACCGTTCGCAGCTAATCACAAACCAAGTGGGAAGTAAAGTAAAAACGCTTTACTTTGACTCCGCACCAGCATCCAACGCTAGCGCCTCCTGGTAATCTACGATCCCAACCCGTTGCTCAATTCAACCAAACACGGACACACCACTGTGCCACTATTTTCCCCAATACAAGACTTGGGAACGCGTGTCAATACCGAATCGTTCGTTTCTCGGCCTTTTGATTATCATTTTCGGCCTTTTGATTTTCAAGGTGATGCATGATCTGGTAAATGTATTACCAACCTGCCGGCCAGCATTGTAGGGCTGGATGCCCCGTCCGACGGGCGTATCCAGCCGTCCGCGATTGACCGTATGCTGGGACGGGCACGGCGGGATACCTACACGACAGGCATCCCGGCCCTACAACCCGCATCGCGCCCGTCCCGATCCCAATCTTTCGCGCTTGCATTCCGGCAGAATCTGTTGCAGAGTGACCTGTGTATGGGGATTTCAGCAGACCCCACCCTGTTGTGGGGGAGGCAGTCGCGGGGGATGTGATCCCAGACGGTAATTACTTGGTGGCTGGCTGAATGGGTACACATATGAATTATCGCTGCGGGAGAATCTCCCGGTCGCTCATCGTCTGTCTATTTTTTTTCGTAATCGGTGGTAAACCGCTTTCCTCTCTTGCCTCGGGTCCATCATCTCAAGCCGGCATGGGCTCGATTCCTTACAGCGGCATCTGGACCAACGGCAGTACCGCCGGCAGCGGCTTTGGGCCGTGGCAGCTTAATCCCCCCACGAACAACGGCAATGCGTTCTACTACATTCAAACGTCGACCCTGAATGACAACGGCGGGTCGCCGGGTAACGGCGGCAACGACATCAACAACGGCGCCCTCGCCTGGGGTGTCACGGCGTTGAACGGCGCGCTGGCCAATGCGACACGCCCGTTCCCGGGTGCGCTGGCCACAAACCAGACTTTCCAAATCGACATGGACAACGGAAATATAACTGCGGGGGGCAGCGTCGGATTTTCCCTGGAGAATAGTTCCGCGCAAGCCGTCTGGCAGTACTACTTCACGGGAGGTTCCAATACCTACACCATCAATGCGGCGAGTGTTAGCGGCCCGGCGCTGCCCAACTTTACCCGTGACGGCATGCGGCTGACGTTCTCGCTGACCTCCACCAGCACGTATTCGGTCACCGTCCTCACCTATACCGCCGGCGGTTTGGGAGGAGTGGGAACCACTACCACCTATACCGGCAATCTACTGAACCCGAGCGGCGGCCAGGCGATCACCAGTGTGAGGTGTTTCAATTTCAACGCCGGCAGCGGCACCAACAACAACGCCTATTTCAACAACACGGTCATTAACCCCGGCGCGGCGAGCGATAACGCCGCCAACTCCGGCTACAGCACGGCCGGCACCACGTTCCGCGTCTGGGCGCCGAATGCGACCGCCGTGCATGTCGAGGGGACATGGAACGGTTTCTCCACGTCCGCCACACCGTTGTTCTCGGAAGGCAACGGCAATTGGTCTTCCGATGTGGCCGGGGCGCTCAACGGGCACCAGTACCAGTACTTCATCTCCAATTCCACCGTCAGCACCAACGTCACGAAACAGGATCCCCGGGCCCGCCGCGTGGTCAATTCGGCCAGCAATAGCTACATCTACAATACGACCAATTTCAACTGGGCGGGCGACAACTTCACCGCGCCCGGCCTGAGCAACGCGGTGCTATATGAATTGTGCATTGGATCGTTCAACGATCCGAATTCGCCGAGTCATGCCGGCACCTTTTATGATGCGACCAACCGGTTGGCATTCCTGAAACAGCTCGGAATCACCGCTGTGGAAGTCATGCCCCTCAACGAATTTCCCGGCGACTTCAGCTGGGGCTACAACCCCGCGGGTATTTTCGCTGTGGAAAGCGCTTATGGCGGCCCGGATGCGCTCAAGAGCTTCGTGAAGACCGCCCATCAACTCGGTATCGCGGTAATTCTCGACGTGGTCCACAACCACTGGGGGGGCAACAGCGCCAGCAATGGTTACGGGGATTTGTATCATAGCGTGTGGCAGTTCGATGGCTCGTCCTCCGGCGGGTTTGGCGGGATTTATTTCTACCAGGATTCCTGCAGGGGTTTCGCGCAGACGTGGGGACCGAGGCCCAACTTCGACACGCCGCAAGTCTACCAGTTCATCAAGGACAATATCGCCATGTGGATGAGTGAATGTCATGTCGACGGGTTCCGGTGGGACTCGGTCGGGGAAATCGAGGGAGACTACCCGTGTGGCGATACTCTCTCTTCGGGTATAGCCCTGATCTCGGACGTCAGCGGCTTGATCCACACCCAACCGACGGCCAAGATCAACATCGGGGAGGATAATCCGAACAACCAGAACGGAGTCAACGGATTCGACGCTTCATGGAATGGCAATGCGTTCTTCAACAACGTCCAGCCACAATTGACCACTTCGAGTGACTCCTCCCGAAACATGAGTGCCATCAGCTCCGCGGTCCACCTGGGTGTCTGGAATAATGTTGTCTTTTTGGAAGATCACGATCAGTGCGGGGACGGGAACGGTTCGGGGGCCCAGCGTATGCCGGTGAGGATTAACAATGCCGATCCGACGGGCTACTTCGCCCGCAAACGATCCACACTCGGCGCGGCCATCACCCTGACCACTTCCGAAATCCCCATGCTTCTGCAGGGCCAGGAAATGCTAACCGTCAATCAGTTCGGTGCCGTCATCCCCATCAACTGGTCGCTGACGAACACGTTTGGCGGCGTCGTCTCACTGTACACAGATCTCATCCGCCTTCGCCGGAACCTCGATGGCCGGTCTTCGGGATTGATGGGCACACAGACTTCCACCATTTGGCAGGACAACCTCAGCAAGCTGATTGCCTACCGCCGCTGGAACACCGGTAACGTGGGAGACGACGTCATCGTCATCTGCAACTTCGCGAACACCAACTGGCCCGCGTACAATATCACCGGTTTCCCCCATACGGGCATTTGGTACACCCAGCTCAACAGCGACTTTACCAAGTACGGCTCCGACTATGGCAACTATGGGAGCCTCTCCACCACGGTCTCCGTCAGCACCGCCACGATCTCCATCGCTCCCTACAGCGTCCTGATTATGTCGCAGAATGTGCCCGGCGCGCCCCCAACGCCGCAGAGCCTCACGGCCACCACCGTCGGCACCAACCAGATCAACCTCGCGTGGGGTGCCTCCGGTGGCGCCACGGGATATATCGTCAAACGGGCCGGCTCCCCAATCGCCACGACCGCCGCGACCACCTATTCCGATACCGGTTTGGCGGTGGGCGCGACCTACTGTTACACGGTCGCTGCGACCAACAACCTCGGGGGAATTTCGTCGGATTCCGTGTCCGCTTGCGCGGCGACGCTGCCCGCTACCAGTGCTACCAATCTGCTGGCTTATTGGACGTTCGATGAGGGAACCGGCTCGACGGCCTTCGACTCCTCCGGGAACACCAACACCGGCGCCGTCGTCGTTGGCGGCGGCCAGAGGTCCGTCGGGATAATCAACGGCGCCCTGACTTTCGACGGCATATCGTCTCAGGTGACGGTTTCCAACGCCGCATCGCTGAACCCGGTGCAGACAATCACGGTCTCCGCGTGGATCAACGCGGACAATTGGTTCGGCCCTTACCGGATTCTGGAAAAGGGCAACTCTGACAATCAATACGCGCTCTTCGCGAATAATTCGGGTCAACTCGAGTTCCTCTTGGCCGGCGTTTCCAACGGCACCTTACTGACGACCCCGCCATCCGCGGGGGTCTGGCATCACGTGGCCGGCACGTACGACGGTTCGTTGATCAGCCTGTATATCGACGGGCAACTGGTGGCGCAACACTCGGCCAGCGGTGGGCTGGCGATCACTACCGACCAGCTCGCCATTGGAGACAAGCCGTCCGGCAGCGTGCTCACGTCCTTCCCCGGGCTCATCGATGATGTGCGGATTTATGGCAGCGGCTTCTCCGCGAACCAGATCGCCCAGCTCTACGGCACGGACAGCGTCGGCGACGGAATTGCAAATTGGTGGCGTCTGCAGTATTTCGGAAACAGTTCCACGACCGGTGCCACCACCTGCGCCACTTGTGACTTCGATAACACCGGCCAGAATAACCTCTTCAAGTACGTGGCCGGGCTGGACCCGACCGATCCCACACAGGTATTCACTCTACAGATCGCTACTGTCACCAACCAGGACGCGCAGGAAACCCTGCTCTTCAACCCGCTGGCCTCAGGCCGCACCTACCTGCCCCAGTGCAGCACCGATCTTGCCAGCGGGTGGTTCCCGCTCCTGGATTATTTGGGGCCGACGACGAACGGTAATCAGGTCACGATTACCGACACGATCGCGGATCCGCCGCAGAAGTTCTACCGCATCGACATCTCGTTGCCGTAGGGGTGCTCAATTTCCAGATTTGGTTTCGTAAATGCGGTCTTGCGGCGATTTTGTGAAGAGTAAGGCGGATGCTTCCCTGCCCGCTAACGGGGATTGGACGGAGGGCCGTAGTTCACGCCGGCGATATGCTCCTGGAGAATGGTCTGCTGCAGCGCGGCCAGGGCGTCCTGACACAGCAGCATCACCTTGCGCTTCTGGTTCAGGGAAATGGCCAGGGAGCGGACGTTGGTGTTCTCGCGAGAGAACGCGAGGACTTGCGTCCGGATCTTGCTAAACTTGGCGTAACCTGATGTGGCCGCTTCGAGGTCAGTGTCCCCGCGAAACACCGGCAGCGCGGCCAGTCCATCCAGGTCCTTGCGGACCTCCCGGTCCTGCTTGGTCATCCTCAATTCAAGCTCGTCCATCTTTGAATCACTTTCTTCCGCGATGTGCGGCGCGAGCAGGGCCTGGATGCGGAGCGCCGCGGTCTGCGCGCCGAAGGCCAGCAGCGCGATGTTCCCCGAGTCCGGGGCGGCGGCGCTCTTTACCGCAAGGCGGGAAAGTGCGTCGTCCATTTCCTGTAGCGCATCCGCAGCCGGGCCAAAGGCCAAACTGTACGCCTTGAGGTTGGTGTTCTTGACCGCCAAGACCAGGAGTTCGCTGTCGATGCGCTGGAACTCGGCAAAGACCTTGGCGAATTGAGCCAGCAAGTCCTTTTCGTTGGCAGTGCCGCCCGTCTGCAGGAGTTCATCCAATTCCTTGCATCCCTGTGCCACCTCCGCCGTGGCCGCCCGGGCCTGGTCGGCGTATTTCTGCGAGTCCTCGTCGGTGATGGCCATAACGGCGCTCTTTTCCGCCTCGGAGGCCGAGGCCAGGGACAATCGGATCCGTTCCACCAGATCGACTCTTCGGGCCTTGAAAGCGAGTTGCTCGGCCGGGCTCTGGCCCCTTTGAAAGTGCAGTGCAACCAGTATGATCCCACAGAGCATCGCGGCGCCGACGGCCATCCAAAGAACGTCCTTGCTGCGAGGCTTCATCGTCATAAGCGCTCTTTCTATAACGGAATCGCGCCCGCCCCGCAATGCTTCTTACTGCGCGGCGACCCGCTCAGGACGGCGGTACAAGACCAGAGCGATGAGAATACCGGCCACGAAACCGCCGACGTGAGCGAGGTTGTCGACTTGCGGTTCGAGTCCCCCAATGGTGAAATCCGTAACAACCATCAACGCCAGCACCACCAGCAGTCGCCGTCGCAAGGTGTGATACATGGGCGAACGCAGCTGCCACACCGCGACAGCAAATGCGCCGATCACGCCAAAGATTCCGCCGCTCGCGCCGATGGCCACGTCGTAGTGCGCTACGAACGCGCTGGCCAGGTTGCCGAGCGCGCCCGCCACCAGGAACACCACGAGCAAGCGCCAGCGCCCCATCGTCTTCTCCACCGCCGTCCCAAAAATCCACAACCCGGCGCCGTTCATTGTCAGGTGCAGCCAGTTCGCGTGCAGGAACAGCGCCGTGAAAAGACGCCACCACTCGTCTTGCTGGACCGTGGCGGAGCTATTGCCGGCCCACATCAAGAATTTCTCCTGCAGGTCGCTGCTCAAAAACACATCCCCGACCAAATACACCACGACCAGAATCACCAGCATTACCAGCGTGGCGGGCTCGGGTCGTCCCATGTGCATTAAGGCGCGCCACACGGCCGTGTCCTTTTCCGCGCGTTGCAGCAAGTCCTGCCCGTGGGCGTAGGCCGGGTCCTGCGCAGCCCACTGCGCCGGTAATTCCTCCGCTTGGGCGCGCTGCAACTGCTGGGTGATGGCCTCGCGCCATAAGTGGTTCTGCGGCCGTGTCAGCGCCAACGCGCGCGTGAGCCCTTGCACCGCTGCCTCGCGGTCGCCGCGGGCCACCGCGCACCGGCCACCCCAGTAGGCCGCGAATCGCGCAAACCCGCGGGAACGACGGGCGTATTCGCGTTGTCGCAACAGGGATTCAATGGAGGCCGCGTCACCAGCCAGTGCCGACACGCAAACGCGCGTGGCCCACAGTTGCGTTTGCCGCGCTCCGAGCGTTCGCGGGGACAGGGCCACGAACTGAAGACTGCGCTGAGCGCGTCCGATCTGGCCGGTCTCGGCCAGTGCCCGCGCAGCGAACAACCGCGCCTGTGTCGCCTGTCCCAGCGTGCCCCAATCATAGACACTTTCGTAAAACGCCACAGCCCGGCCCCATTGCCGTAGCGTCACCAGCAGCGACAGTTTCCAGGTGCGCACGACGCCGCAGATCATCAGCGGCAGCGGTTGCGCGGCGAGTTGATCGAGCGCCAGCAACGCCTCCTCCGTTTGCCCGCGCGCCACCCGCCGCAGCGCCGCCGCATAGCGACGATAAATCGGCCGGTTTGCCCCCAGGCAACCCGACCCGCCAACTGACGGAACATGGCCGCGCCACGCCAATAGCCACTCGCTTCCTTCCCCGCCGCCAGGGAAGTCAGCACTGCCGGCGCGATGACGAACGCTGCGAAAAGTGCCCACGCGATGGAAACCCAAACAGAATCCTTACTGAAATAGATCGCCCCGCAACAAGCCAGGAGCGTGACCGACAACTGGGAGATTTGTGCCGCATACCAGCGCCGCTCGCCGCCCAGCAGCGGTATCAGTTGCGTGATCGCGAGGAACAGAATCGGGTAAACAAGGAAACGTTGATTCATGGGACGGGGGAACACTTACGGGAGAATCGTCACCTCATCCCCGATTTCCAGGAGATCGTAGAGCCGCTCGATTTGGTCGACGTTCATCGCCACGCAGCCGTGTGTCCAGGTGATGTTTGGACACGGCCCATGCAAGCCGATCTCGCCGCCGAGGGCGGTTTTCCACGGCGGACATTTTTTTCCGGCAATCGCGTCGCGGATTTGCTGACACTCGGCCGGTGTGATGATCTTGTCGCGCAAGCCGCGCTCGGCGTCTTCGACATTGGGATAGCTCAAGCCCAGGAAACGGTGATACTGACTCTCGGGATTCTTGTAACAGATGTAAAACCCGCCTTCGGGCGTCGCCAGGTCGCCCTCCCGCTGTTTGTCGGCAGAATTCTTGCCGGTGGCGACGGGTATGCGAAACACCTCTTCCTCGCCGTCGAAAACCGTGAGTGATTTGGCCTGCTTGGTGATGACGAGGCGCCGCACGCTCATGCCCGCCCTGCTCCGAGCGGGGCCAGCGTGTCGATCTTGGCGGCGAGGTCAAAATCCTTCTGCGTAATACCGCCGGCGTCGTGGGTCGTGAGCATAATCTTCACGCGCTTGTAGCGGTAAAGCTGAAGATCAGGATGATGGTCCATCGCATCGGCGATGGGCGCGATTCGGCCGATAAACTGCGCCGCCTCGGTGAACCCGCCCAGCACGAATTCTTTCGCAATCGCATTGCCGTCGCGCTGCCAACCGCTCAACGCCGTGAGCCGTTGCGCGATCTCCCCTTCGGAAAGCTTTGCGGGTGCCGCCATGGTTCTCCCATCGCACTTTAGCAGACTTTTCGTCCCTTTCCTCAAGAATTTTATAGCAACACGTGTGGGCGGTCGTGACCGTAAGGCCTAAGGACAACAATTGAACGGCGACAGTTCCGGCTCGCGCGAGGCAAACTGGTTCGTTTGTGTCGCTTCCACCTGATTCGTCTGGACTGCTTCCACGGCGTTCGTCTCGATTTGCTGCATCCACTGGCGACGCTGGATTTCACCCCTGCGCCAGTTCTCACGGATTGCGGCAATCACCCGCTGATTATGACGGTACGCGTGGATGCTACCCCCCAGCGCGATCATCAACGCCAGGACCGGAAAACCCCGTTGCGCTCCTTCGCCGGACGCGAACGCCACCAACGCGAAAACGCCCATCAGGGCGAACGCCCAGAAGGGCTCGCCGATGCACAATGTCGGCAGTAGCGCTCGCACGAGGCAGAGGAAGTACCCGATCGTCGCCAAGATATATAGAACACGTCTCATAGCTGCTGAACGAACCATCTATCCATCCACCGAATGAATGAGAGATGCAACGACAAATCCGTTTTGTCCGCCTGCTGCCGTTGACTTTTCCCCGGCACCTCCCTATATTGATTTTGAAATAAGACAAACTTACTCCGATTTAATCATGCAAGTCACACGAGCAGGCGAATACGCGATCATTGGGCTGCTGTACCTAGCCAAACAGCCTGCCCAGCGCATGGTCATGATCGATGAAATCAGCGAGGCCGAGGACATCCCAAAGAGCTTCCTGGCGAAAATTTTCCAGTCTCTGGCGAAGACCGGTTTTGTCAGTTCGCACCGCGGCGCGGGGGGCGGTTTCAGCCTGGCCAAACCCGCGGCGGAAATTACGCTACTGCAGGTGCTGCAATGCGTCGAAGGCGTTTTCGCGCTGCAGAAATGCGTGTCGGACGAACCCGAGTGCGTCGTCTCGAATACCCGGATGAGCACGTGCACGCTGTGCGCCGTGTTCAGTGAAGCCCAGAACCGCGTCAACGAAGTGTTCGCTCGCACGACGCTGGCCGACCTTCTTCAACCCAAACCGCACGTCGCCCACCCACTCAAGGCGCCGGCGGCGGTGAACTGAGACGGTATGGTTGGGAAAGTTCAGCATCCCCTCACCGAGGAGCAGGTTCGCGAGACCCTCAAGCAGGTAAAATTCCCCGGCTTCAGCCGCGACATCCTCAGTTTCGGCATCGTCAAATCGATCAGCGTCACCGAGACGAACGACGTGGCCCTCGCGCTTCACGTGATGACGCGTGACCCAGCCGTTCCCCAGCAGATTCAGCGCGACGTGGAAGCCGCGCTCCAGCAATGCGCTGGTATCGGTCGTGTGTCGATCGAGATGACCGCACAGCAGCCGCCTCAGCAAGGTCAGGTACCGATGGCTGGCGCAGGGGCCGCGCCCGCACGACCCCAAATCGTGGGTGTGAAACATATCGTGGCCGTCGGCAGCGGCAAGGGCGGCGTCGGCAAATCCACCGTGGCGGTGAACCTCGCGTGCGCGCTCACCCAGCTCGGCCAGAAGATCGGCGTGATGGACGCGGACATTTACGGGCCGAGCGTACCGAAAATGATGGGGGCGATGCAGCGCCCAACGATGTCCGGTGACAAACTCGATCCGGTCGAGAATTTCGGGCTCAAGATGATGAGCATGGCGTTCCTACTGGACGGCAATTCCCCCGTCATCTGGCGCGGCCCGATGATCATGAAGGCGATCCAGCAGTTCAGCCACGCCGTCAACTGGGGCGAACTGGATGTGCTGGTGGTGGACCTGCCACCGGGCACGGGCGACGCGCAGCTTTCGCTCGCACAAACCATCGCGCTCGATGGCGGCGTGATCGTCACCACGCCGCAGGACGTCGCGCTGGAAGTCGCGCGGCGTGGCATCGCGATGTTCGAGAAGGTCAACGTGAAGATTCTCGGCATCATCGAGAACATGAGCTACTACGTCTGCCCGCATTGCGGCGAACACGACGACATTTTCGGACACGGTGGTGGCAAACGGGAAGCCGAGCGTATCGAAGTGCCGTTCCTCGGCGAGATTCCCCTGTTCTCCGATATCCGGATCTGCGGTGACAAGGGACTCCCCATCGTGGTCGCTGAACCCAAGAGCAAACCGGCCCAGGCGTTTGTGAGTTGCGCGGAGTCGGTCATGGGCCAACTCGCGAAAGCGTCATGAGCCTCACCGAGCACGAGGTTCTTGCGAAGCTCAAGGAGTGCTACGACCCCGAGCTCCCCTGCAACATCGTTGACCTCGGCCTCGTTTACCACATTCACCTCGAACCCATTCCAGAAGCCAGTGACACGCGCATCGACGTGAAAATGACACTGACATCGCAAAGCTGTCCTCTTTCCGCCCAAATCTCCGCCCAGGTCCAGCGCAAGCTCCTCGAATTGCCCGGCGTCGGCGAAGCCAACGTCGAAGTCGTCTTCGATCCCCCGTGGAGTTTCGCGAAGATCTCGCCCGACGGTAAAAAACTTCTCGGCCTGCCGTAAGCAGTATCCCTTCGCCCCCACAACCACGGAGAGTTCGCGTGGCGCCAGTGCGCAACTGAAATTAGTTGGACACCAATGCAATCGGCCAGATACTTTGGCCAGACGATGAAAAGCGCAGTGGACGAAATCTCTCCACTCAAACGCGTCCGGTTTCGTGCCGAAGCGGGTGCCTTGCGTGTACTTGCCTGGTTGATTCCGAAGTTCTCTCGCCGCACTATACGGCGCTTCAGCCACGGGCTCGGGTGGCTGGCATATCACGTCTTGGGGCAGGAACGCCGCATCGCTCGCGCAAACCTCGACGCTGCGTTTGGCGACAGCAAGAGCGCCGCAGAAAAAACACTCATTGCGCGGGTGTCAGTAGAAAATTTCGTGGCGACATTGCTCGGCCTGTTCTGGTCACCAAGGCTTACGCGCACCATCATCGAGGAGGTTGTGGAGTTCGACCCGGAAAGCCTGCGTCGCCTACGAGAGATCCAGGCGCGAGGCAAGGGCATTATCGGCATCACCATGCACTACGGCGACTGGGAGCTACTCGGGTTGGCGATGGGATTTTACGGAATCCCGATGACTGTGGTGCAGGACGCAACGAACAACGCGGTGCTGGGGGAAATCCTGGGTGGACTGCGCGCGCTGTCAGGTAACCGGATTATTCCCAATCATCGGGCCGCCGCGAAACTGATGAAGGCCCTGAAGCGTGGTGAATTCATTGCCTTGTTGATCGATCAATACGTCGCCCGCCATCACGGAGGTGAATGGCTGACCTTCTTTGGCCTCTCGGTTTCCAATACTCCGGCCATCGGGTGGCTGGCCCTGCGAACGGGCGCGCCGATCGTGCCGTTCGTTGCCCATCCCCTGCCCGGTGGA